>VDHG01000040.1 GCA_006228005.1 Testudinibacter crocodili | reverse complement strand
TCGTGCAAACGTAAAGTGCGGTTTTCATCGTCTGACGTCTTGTTCAATTCGATTAATTTCGCCAGAAAACGCTGATTCAATTCAATTAACTCTTCGATTGAATCTTGGTCCAACCGCACTTTTAAGCGCTGCCCAACTTGCTGCTGATAAGCCTGCCACAGGAGTGATTGATGTTGATCGTAATAGCGATATAACGTCATAAACGCTTGCAACGCACTATCAAGTTGCGTAGCCGACAAGGGGGTGCTCAACAACTCGGCGTAGTACTCCGTCAACTGCTGTTCATACGCAAATAGTCGGCTCAATACTGCCGTGGCTGATGTTGATATTGATGCCGACACGTCAAACAGCAATTGCTGCCACTCGCGCTGCCATTCAAAAGTTTGCAGCGGCACAATTCCTGCCAAGCGATAGCCACGCTTGGCTTTGCTGACCGAGCCTAAACGAATACCATCCGACAGGCTGAGGGATTCGACAAAGGTCAACAGGTCATCCAAGCTGCCGTGCTTCAGTTCAAACTCAGCTTCATAAATCGGCTCAAACCGCTCTTGCGCTTCGATTTCGCCTTGATCCAACGCCACTTCAATATTTGCGCCATTGCCCAGTTCAATTTCCCATGCTTGGCGTAAAAAATCCGTGCTGAAAATCGGTTTCAAGTCTTGTTCTAGTTGTTCCAGTGGTCGACTGAGCTGTAAATCGGCAAATTGGCTCAAACCGTTTAAACGTGGTGAGGCGTCATCTAACTCACAGTTGTATTCGGGGCGCATGTGCAAACCGCCAATCGTGGTGCCATCGGTTTTCAGGGTTAAAATAAACTGTTCATTCAGCGTCCTGACCCGCAATCCCATACGTTGTGATGAGAAAAAAGAGTCGGCGGTATCATAGTAACAATTACCCAATACTTGTTGGGTGTGGGATAACACCTTAAAACTCGCCATCTCTTTGCTTAAAAAAGCTGCAAATGCTGGATTAACCAGCAGCTTTAATTCAATTTCTGCGCTCATATTTCGTCCCGCTTGTTTTATAACTATCCGTTTAAGATGACAATTTGATTACAATTTAGCAAAAAAGGCTTATTTCTCAAATTAAAATCGTGAGTTATGCCGGAGTTTCGGTTATTATGCGGCAATAATCATCACCTGAGTTATATTATCTTATCGTATATTGGAGCTAATGCTATGCCACTCAACAATATCTTGGGCTTGTTTGCTCAATCCCCACTCAAACCCTTAGAAAAACACTCAAATAAAGTCAGCGAATGCTGTGATATTCTGGTACCTTTTTTTAAGGCAACATTCGAAAACGATTGGATATCGGCGGAAGAGCTACGTAAAAAAATCTCCGAAGCCGAACGTGAAGCCGACAGCTTAAAACGTGAAATCCGACTGAAATTGCCACGCGGGCTATTTATGCCACTTGATCGCACCGATCTATTAGAACTGGTCACTCAGCAAGATAAACTGGCAAACTACGCCAAAGACATCGCCGGTCGGGCAGTCGGGCGCCACCTTTGTATTCCGCAACCGATGCAACAGGCTTTTTTGGAATACTTAAACCGCAGTTTAGACGCAGCACATCAAGCCACACGGGTGATTCAAGAGATGGATGAGCTCTTGGAAACCGGATTTAAAGGGCGTGAATTAAATTTCGTCAATAAAATGATTAATGAGTTGGATGCAATCGAAGATGATACCGATCATCAACAAATTTTATTGCGCCGCCAATTATTGGAAATCGAAGACCAGTACAAGCCGGTCGATGTGATTTTTCTGTATAAAATCCTCGAATGGATCGGTGTGCTTGCCGATCAGGCGCAACGGGTCGGTTCACGTATCGAATTAATGTTGGCTCGCTCTTAAGCATATCCCAAACAATAATAACGAGGATATTATATGGAATTTATCGCACAATATGGTCACACTGTAGTGATTATCACGGCGATCGCCGGACTTTTAATGGCTTTCGGAATCGGCGCCAATGATGTTTCCAATGCGATGGGAACGTCCGTCGGCTCCGGTACTATCACTGTTAAACAAGCGATTTTGATCGCCATGGTCTTTGAATTTGCCGGTGCCTATCTGGCTGGTGGCGAAGTCACCGAAACCATCAAGAGCGGTATCATCGATCCCAGCTTATTTGCAGCAGTACCTGAAGTATTGATTCTGGGAATGATGTCGTCACTGTTTTCCGCCGGTGCCTGGCTTCTGATCGCGTCTTATATGGGCTGGCCGGTTTCAACTACCCATTCGATTATCGGGGCAATTATCGGCTTTGCCTGTGTGACGGTTGGTCCGCATACGGTAGATTGGGGCTCAGTTAAAGGCATTGTCGGTAGTTGGTTTATCACGCCGATCATCTCTGGTTTGGTCGCTTATACGATTTTTGTCAGCACTCAGCGCCTGATTTTTGATACTGAAACTCCGATGGAGAATGCGCAAAAATACGGTCCGTTCTATATGGGATTGACTAGCTTCATCATCTGCATTGTCACTATGACCAAAGGTCTGAAACACGTCGGACTACACCTCAGCACAATGCAAACCTTTTTCATCTCCTTAGCTATCAGTATTATCTCAATCATCTTCTGCCATTACTATTTCCGCAGTGAATCCTTTAAAAATCGAGTACAAGGCGGCGCCTTCGGTGGCGTTGAAAAAGTATTCAGTATTTTAATGTTACTCACCGCTTGTTCCATGGCCTTTGCTCACGGTTCAAACGATGTCGCCAATGCCATCGGTCCACTGTCTGCAGTCGTTTCTATCGTTGATAATGGCGGTGTAATCGCCAGCAAAACCGCACTGGCATGGTGGATTCTGCCACTCGGTGCAACCGGGATTGTTATCGGTTTGGCGGTGATGGGTTATAAAGTCATGGGCACCATCGGCGGTGGTATCACCGATTTGACCCCAAGCCGTGGCTTCTCTGCTGAATTTGCCACTGCAATCACCGTCGTTATCGCCTCCGGTACCGGTTTGCCGATTTCCACCACCCAAACCTTGGTCGGTGCGGTGCTCGGCGTTGGATTTGCACGCGGTATCGCAGCGCTTAACCTCAATGTTATCCGCAATATTTTTGCCTCATGGGTTGTGACTTTACCGGCCGGTGCCATTTTTGCTATTATCTTCTACTATATTTTACACGCCATTTTTCTTTAGTCTTTTGGGTTAATCTCTTTTATTTAACCATAAAGATAAAATCGTAGAAGCAGGGCGGATTTTATATCCGCCCATTGCATTGAATGCTTAAAAATTGAAAACAGCGCAATTAATTGGTAATCACATGAAAAAATTTCTTAAAACTGTCTTTGTTGCAAGCTTTGTCACCCTTGCGGCACCAAGTGTCGCCGCCGCAGAAGTTCGCTATGTCACCGAAGATCTCAGTACCTATTTACGCCGTGGCGCCGGCGATGATTATCGGATTGCCGGTTCGATTAAATCCGGTGAAAAAGTGACGGTACTCAGCCAAAAAGATAAATATAGCCAAATTCGTGACAGTCGTAACCGCGAAGCTTGGATTCTCACCAGCGAACTGAGCAGCGAAGCCAGCAGTAAAGAATTGATCCCGACGCTAAAAAACCAAATTCAAGAGCTGACGCTAAAATTGAACCGCATTGATGAAGAGTGGCAGCAGCGCGTTTCTGAAATGCAGCGCCGCAGCCGCCAAGCCGAAAGCCAAAGCAGTCAACTGTTGGAACAAAACAGCCAGCTAAAACGCCAGTTAGACATCAGCAGCAATAAAAATAGAGAATATGAAGCACTGCTCAGCGCCGAAAAACAAGAGATTATTATCCGTTGGTTTATCTATGGCGGCTCGGTGATGTTGGTCGGCTTGCTACTTGGCTTAATTCTGCCGAATATTATACCTCGTCGTCGTCGCCGTGACGGTTGGTCATAATTTATTCTACGATGATGAAGACTCCGCAATCGCAACTTGAAATCTATCTGGTCGGTGGTGCAGTGCGCGATCAACTGCTGGGGCTTGAGATAAAAGATCGTGACTGGGTGGTGGTCGGTTCAACACCGCAACAAATGCTGAAACAAGGTTATCGCCAAGTCGGGCAAGATTTTCCGGTGTTTCTGCATCCCGATACCCAAGAAGAGTACGCCCTGGCACGGACTGAACGCAAGTGCGGTCACGGCTATCAGGGGTTCTCCGTTGATTTCACCCCAGACATCAATTTGGAACAAGATCTGCTACGCCGTGATTTAACCATCAATGCGATTGCACAACGCCTCGACGGTGAATTAATCGATCCCTATCATGGTATTCAAGATTTGCAAAACCGCACTTTGCGTCATGTTTCCGCTGCGTTTGCTGAAGATCCACTCAGAGTGCTGCGTGTTGCCCGTTTTCATGCACGTTTTGCCCATTTGGGTTTTAAGATTGCTGCTGAAACCCTGCAATTGATGCAGCAGATCACTCAAAGTGGTGAGTTGGATCATCTGACCTCAGAAAGGGTTTGGTTGGAAACCGAAAAAGCGTTAAAAACTGCCTCGCCACAGGTCTATTTTCAAAGCCTGCGTGACTGCGGCGCATTGGCACGATTGTTTCCTGAAGTGGATGCCTTATTCGGAGTGCCAAATCCGCCACAACATCATCCGGAAATCGACAGCGGCATCCACACCTTGATGGTGCTGGAGCAAGCGGCGAAATTGACTGCCGATCAAGCCGATGCCGCGATAATTCGTTTTGCTGCTTTGTGCCACGATTTGGGCAAAGCCCGTACACCGGCGGAAAACTATCCACACCACTACGGACATGAACAACTGGGCGTGGCACCGACAATCGAATTGTGCCACCGTTTGAAAGTGCCGAATCATTACCAACAGCTTGCGGTGTTATGCTGTCGCTATCACAGCCATATTCACCGCATTCAAGTGTTGAAACCCTCTACCATTGTACGCTTATTTGACAGTTTAGATGTGTGGCGTAAACCACAAAACCTGAACGCGCTTTTAACCGTCTGTCTGGCAGATACGCGCGGGCGCTTGGGCTTTGAACACAGCGATTATCCACAAGCGCATCTGGCTCGGCAATTTTATCAACGTGCGGTTGCCGTTGATGTGCAGGCGATCATCGCCGCCGGCTATCAAAAACAGCAAATTCGCGAACAATTGACCTTGCAAAGAATAAAAGCGATTGCCGCTAAGCATTAGGGCTGCTCATTAAATTCAGCAATCCATACAAGCCGCTGCGTCTTAAAATCGGTTTCTGTACCGCACTTTGCCATACCCGTTGTGTCGCAAACAGGCTGAAATGGGTTTTGGCACGGGTGATTGCGGTATAGAGCAATTCACGGCTGAGCACCGGGCTGGCAGTCAGCGGCAAAATCAGCACCGTATGTGCAAATTCCGAACCTTGGGATTTATGTACGGTCATGACAAATGCGGCTTCGTGCGGCGGCACACGACTTGGTGAGACATCACGAAATCCACCTTTACCATCTTCAAAACAGACTCGGCTATTGCCTTGTTTGTCGGTCAAAAACAGACCGATATCGCCGTTATACAGCGCCACGGCATTGTCGTTTTGCAGCACCATAATCGGTTTGCCGTGGTAACCTTCATGACGCTGGCGAAAATTCAACAATCCTTTCTGCCGCAAGCGCTCACTGAGTGCCATATTCAACTGCTCCACCCCAAATTCACCACTACGCAAACCGCTCAGCAACCGCACTTTATTAAAGGCAGTAAAAACTGTTTTAAGCGATTCATGGCTGAAATCATCAAATTGATGCACTGCTTGCAGATAGTCGGCGTACCAATTGACCGCATGCTTTAAAATCAGCTCAAGCGCATTGAGTGTCGGGTTGAAAGTGCGGTTTTCAACTGTATTGGCAGGCTGCTCAAGCGGATAAGGATAGCAAGTTAAATCACTTTTCTGGGCAAACCATTGCCAACTGTCGAAACGCCCTAAATTGACACTTTCCGCCAACACTTTAATGCCTGAGTTTTGATCAAAGCGATAACTTTTACGCAGAAAACAGAGGCAATCACGAATCGGATGGCCATGCTCAACCGATTCATGTTGAATTGTGTCTAAATTTTGCCCGGTCACTTGTTCCAGATAAGCACAATGTTGTCGACTGTAGCCCTGTGGCAAAAATTGACACAACTGTGCCATCACGGCTCCGCTTTCCACCGATGCCAATTGATCCTTATCACCCAGCAGAATCAAGCGAGTATGCGGCGCTAGTGCATTCAGCAATTGGGTAAACAGATTCAAGTCAATCATCGAAGCTTCGTCCAGCAGCAGCAGATCAAACGGCAGTGGACTAGCTTGATGATAGCGGGCTTGCCGCCGATCCGATTGAATTCCCAATAGGCGGTGCAATGTTTGTGCCTGCAACGGAATCTGCTGTTTGAGTTGATGATCGATAGTCGACGGCAGTTGCGCCAAACTGTTGCCAATTGATTCGCTCAAACGAGCCGCAGCTTTGCCGGTCGGCGCCACCAAGGCAATACTGAGCGGTTCTGCCTGCCATTGCTGCTGTTGCCATTGCAAGGTCAACAATAAGCTGCACACAGTACGGGTTTTACCGGTACCCGGGCCCCCGGAGATCACACTGAAATTATGTCGAAGTGCGGTGGCAACTGCAATTTTTTGCCAGTCAATCTGCGAATCTGTTGCCGGAAACAGTTGCGCTAGAAATTCCGCCAACTGGGGCAACTCAAATAAGGTGACAGCTTGTGACGAGCGCCGCGATAACTGTTGCGCAACTTGCTGTTCGTCAACGCCATTGCGGTATAAATACAACAGACCGTTTAACCACAACAGCGGACGAGCCGGCTCAAATTGGTCGCCAAAAGCGATATGCTGTTGTTCTTGCAATAAATATTGCCACTGGTTTGGTGCAATGCCGTTCAAACGCAGTTGAATCTGTTGCAACAGCGGTCGTAATTCAGCTTGCATTGCCAAATCAAAGAAATCGCCATGCTCAAAATCAGTCGGGCTGAGGCAAGTGCTGCCGTTTTGGCTGTGATAACTGGACAGTGCCGCCAACAAAATCGCAAGGTCGGCAATTGGCTGCGGATAGGCATACGGCTGCTGTTTTTCCGCAATCAACCGGGCAAATTGGTAATCCAAACGGCTGATTGCACCAGCCTGTTGCAGTTGTTGTAAAATCGTCAGCATCATTCCGCCAATAAATTGTCCAATCCGTCAATCAAGCGCCAATCCGGTTTATCGAAATAGACTCCGGTTTGTGCGTTTTCGCCATTCAAGCCGCGCAAAAACAGGTAATAAACACCGCCAAAATCCCGTTGATAATCATAGTTTGCATCACGTTGCCGCAAATAACGGTGCAGCGCCAAGGTGTAAATCAAATATTGCAAATCATAGTGGTGATAGGCCATCACCCGATTGAGAATCGGTGGCAGATAAGCAACATAATTATCGCCTAGTCGGTTGGATTTGTAATCGATCAGATAGTATTTTCCGTCAATCCGACACACCAAATCGATAAAGCCACGCAACATCCCTTTGAAATAATCCAGATCAAAATCAACCGGCTGCTGTATTTGTTGATTTATTTGCCGACATAGCGGCGGATACTGTTGTAATAAACGGTTGAGCTTAGCGGATCGCAGTGGTTTTTGTACACTGATCAAAAACGCCAGCTCTTTTAAACAATCCTGTGGCAACAAGCCCTGCAACCGCACTTGCCGCTCTTCTGTCGCTGATTCTGTCGGCTCTGGCGCTGATAGTGGCGTTTGACCAATCAGCCACAACCACTGCACTAACGGCTCAAGCCAAGTGTCGTCTAATTCAAGTCTGCGGCAAAGCTCGCTGATTGCGGCCGGATCCGGCTCCCGGCTAAAATCCATATGTTGTAAAAAATCATGCAGAACACTGCCCACCAAGCTGCCACTGGGGAAATTGAACGGTGTATGTGGCTGGCGTTGCCAACAGGTCGGCAGCGTAATGCTTGCCACTTTGTCGCCCGCTTGCTGCGCTGCATTCGCCAACTGCTCACCCAAGATAATCTCGTAATTCAACACGTCACCGTCATCATCTTCACGCCATTGCTGATAGCGTTCGCCCGGTTTTTCAAGCTCGGACAGCAGTCGATTTTTGCGCATTTGATTGCGCTGGTGCATCGCCACCAGTGCGGTAAAACTGCTGATACGCCAGTTATTTTCGATTTTACTATTAAATTCAGCCGCTTGCACCGCCTCAATCGGCAAGGGGGCAGCCCGCCACGCCTCTGCTTCAAGGCTTTCAATTGCCGTAATAGTGTAATCATCAGCCGCAAAGCGCTGCGCAAGTCGCTCACCGGTGATAAATTCACTGCCATTTTTGAGCGACAACTCATCATCCTGCTCGAATGCTCGCTCAGACAATAAATACGCCAGTGCATTCCAGTTATGCTTGGTCGTCATTTGTGCCGCAAAGCCAATATTCAGTTGATAACGGGCGCGAGTGGCGGCGACATAAAACAGCCGTAACTCTTCTGCCAATTTTTCTTTCAGCGTTTCCGCACGATGGCTTAACGCCAGATCCCAACACAGCTGATTATCACTGTCGTGATAGCACTGTAATGTCTTTGCATTGTCAGCTCTTGGCTTATAGCCTGCCCCGACGAACGGCAACCACACGACACCATATTCCAGCCCTTTAGATTTATGCACCGTGACAATCTTGACCAGATCACGCTCACTCTCCAAGCGCAACCGCACTTGCTCAGCGTCAACTTCATCACTGTCAAGTTGCCGCTCAAACCAGCTTAACAACGCATGCTCGTTCTCATTTGCTGTAGCGCCTTGCTGCAAAAACTCCGCCAAATGCAGAATGTCGGTCATCGCCCGCTCGCCATCAGGCATCGCCAATAGCCTCGGCGGTAAATTTTGCTGCTGTAACAAGCGATGAATCATCGGCAGCACGCCTTGCGTTTGCCAAATAGATTGGTAGTTTAAAAACTGTGCGATCCACTGTTCCCAACTTTTTTCATCTCGGCGCAGATGATATAGCTCAGCGGCGTTCATACCGAACAACCGGCTCGCTAACACCGTCATCACCGCTTGCTCACGATGCGGATTCAGGCATGCAGTTAATAAATAACGTAATACCTGCGCCCATTCACTGTTTAGCACCGAGCTGCGATCCGACAGATACACGCTACGAATCCCCAGCAGCGCCAACGCCGATTTGATCTTATCCGCTTCGGTTTTATTGCGCACCAACACGGCAAAATCTTTTGCTGCCAAACCATTTTCTCCGCCCAGCAAACACTGACCCTGCTCAATGGCTTTCAGCCACTGTTGCACCGAAATCGCACACGCCTGTGCCATGTCGTCTGTATTGTCGTTAGAACTCAGCATAAAATTGAGTGGCTTTTGCAGCACGCCGTTGAGCAACAAATCTTGAGTCGGCTTACCCGCATTGACCGCTTGATATTGAATTTGCGGATAAATAAACGGCAGTGCATTATGTGCAAACAACGTATTCAGCGCCCCAATCAGCGCTGGGGTCGAACGCCAGTTGGTATCTAAGGTAAAGCGATTCGACACCGTTTGTGCCGCACTCAGATAGGTAAAAATATCAGCGTTACGAAAAGCATAAATCGACTGTTTCGGATCGCCGATCATAATCATGCCACCGCCACCGGTATCGGCTTGATCAAGATATAACCGTTTAAAGATTTGGTATTGCTCCGCATCGGTATCCTGAAATTCGTCCACCATCGCAAACGGAAATTGTCGGCGGATCAACTGTGCCAGTTCGTTTCCACCTTGAGCGTAAAGTGCGGTTTTCAAACGGCTGAGCAAATCACCAAAACTCATCTGCTTATGCCCGGCCTTATATTCGGCAAGTTTGGCACGCACGCCTTTAATATAGTGCCACAGCAATATGCGTTGATAAAAACCCAAGGGTGCAATTTGATCGATTGCCGCAAACAACGGATGTGTAATTTTCTCTTCACCCTTGGTTTTTTGATCCAAATTGGTTTGCGAAAAATACTTAACTAATTTCTCATTTAGCGCCAACGCATCACTGGCTGCCCATGTGTTAATCTCATCAATAGCCGGCACAATATAACGTTGTTGATAGCTTCTGCCGTCTAAACGCTTATCTTTTTTGCGGTTTATCTCTGCCAGAAATAAAGCACAAATCTCATCACTATCGGCTAACCATTGTTGCTTAATTGATTGAATTTTTGATAAATAATCAGAAACATCCTGCTGTAGAAAACTGTTAATATCCGTTTGTGAAGAATTGGTTTGCGCAAACCGCACTTGTGGCATTTCGCCGTCCAATGCAGGCTTGATCAAGTCAAGCACCGCTTGCGGCGATTGCAGGCTGTAATCAATAAAGCGGCTGATCGCCAAATTTTGTGGATAAAACTGCTCACGCCAATATTCTCGGCACAGTTGCAGTAATAACTTGTCCTGCTGCTCAACCATTTCCGGATCAAAAGCAATACCGGAGTGAAACGCATGGCGAGTCAGCATTCGTTGGCAAAAACCATGAATGGTAAAAATCGCTGCAGTATCCATATCCTGCTGCGCCGTTTCTAGGCGTAGAATTGCCGTCGGCAAGTCGTGTTTTAGTGCAAGATAAAGTGCATGCAAAAAAGGATCCGAACTGCCAAAGGTTGCTGTCGGTGATTGCAGCACCTGTTGTAATAAGGCCTGCTGTAACAAGGCTTTCAATTCGACAATCCGGCTGCGGATCCGCTCTTTCAACTCTTGGGTGGCAGCTTTGGTGAAAGTCATCACCAAAATCTGTTCCACCGTTAGCGCCCGCCCTAAACCGTTTTCTCCAATATTCAACAGCAGGCGCAGATACAGCGCCACCATAGTATAGGTTTTTCCGGTGCCGGCGGAGGCTTCGATCAACGAAACCCCGCTTAAAGGGTGTGTAATCGGATTCAGTTTTTGCATAACATTCGCTAGAAACTCAACACTTTATCAGCCTTCAATGTCCAATCGGCCAGCTCTGCCAACGTGCCGATCTCCACCCCGTCAACCAAAGGCAGCGCAGTAATTCCGCGTGCATTGGCGCAGGTTTTACACAGTTTCACCACTGCACCGAAAGCGGTAATAATTTCCAACGCTTGTTGCAGATTGTACCCCTCATTCGGCGTCTGCCCTTGCAAGCCAGCCACCACTGCATCGGACATCAAAAACAGTTTAAGTTCTACCTCATGCTGATGTTGTTCCAACAGCATTAACGCCAGACGTAGCGCATTAAAACAACTTTCATTGCCGTAAGGCGCGCTGTTAACCACCAATAAAACCTTCTGCATTTGTCATTTCTCCTGTCAGGTTAGTGCATAATCCCTTTATCAATAAAGATAATTTTCACCAAAAACAGTATCGACACCACCCACACCGGAATCGAAACCGCTTTTACCTTGCCGGTGCACACTTTCATCACACAGTAGCTGATGAAACCAAAGGCGATCCCTTCGGTGATCGAATAGGTGAACGGCATTAAAGCGGCGGTGATAAACGCCGGTGTGGCTTCGGTCAAGTCGTCCCAGCGCACTTTAATCAAACTGGACGACATCAAAATCCCGACATAAATCAACGCACCTGCGGTGGCGTACAGGGGCACCAATCCGGCCAGTGGCGATAGGAAAATCACTAACAGAAACAAAATACCGGTGACTACTGCGGTTAAACCGGTGCGTCCGCCGACCGACACGCCAGAGCTGCTTTCGATATACGCCGTGACTGACGATGTGCCGATATAAGCGCCACTGACCGAGCTGATGCTGTCTACCAACAGCGCCTGTTTCATTTTCGGGAAACGCCCTTGCTCATCGGCCAAACCGGCTTTTTCGGTCACGCCCAACAACGTGCCTGACGAATCGAACAGGTTGACCAACATAAACGAGAAGATAATCCCCAATAATGCCACGTCCAACGCCCCGGACAAATCCACTTGTCCAACTACATTGGAAACGTTGGGCGGCATTGAGAACACCCCGTTATACTCCACATTGCCGAGCAACAGTGAAAGTGCGGTCACCACCGCAATCGACACCAGCACGGCAGCATGGATATTGCGCGATGCCAAAATCACAATGATAAAGAAACCAAGAATAGCGAGCAGCACTTGCGAAGAGTACAAGTTGCCCAAGGTGACCAGCGTTGCCGGGCTGGCAACCACGATACCGGAATTTTGAAAGCCCATTAACGCAATAAACAAGCCGATACCCGCGGTGATCCCCACGCGCAAACTGGTTGGAATGCTGGCGATCAACCAATACCGCACTTGGAACAACGTCAATAAAAACAGCCCCACTGCCCCCCAAAAAATCGTGCCCATTCCCACCTGCCACGACAGACCTAGTTTAGACACCACAGTATAAGCAAAAAAGGCATTCAAGCCCATGGCTGGGGCAAGTGCCACCGGCAAATTGGCAAATAACCCCATGAAAATACTGCCAAAAGCAGCAATCAATGCCGTGGTGATAAACACGCTTTGGCTATCCATGCCCGCCACGCCCAAGATCGACGGATTGACGAACACAATATACACCATGGTCAGAAAGGTCGTGATCCCGGCAATAATTTCGGTTTTCACCGTGGTACCGTGCTGTTCCAGTTTAAAAAAACGTTGCAGAAAGCCTTGATTTTGCATAGTCAGTTCCCGTTTATTCATCAATAAAAATAAGAAAAATCAAAAGGTGAAAAGCTGAACTCAAAATCAGAACGACAGAATATATTGTGTTGCGGACGGCTTTTCGTCAGTATAGTAACAAAAACCAATACCGGCTGCGATGTGTTTTTGGCAGGAAACGAGAGTAAAATCGAAAGTGCGGTCAGAACAAATTACGCCAGCCCATAAAAGCCAAAACCTGAATCGAGGTTTTCTCTTTTCAGGTTTTGTTTATTCAACTTACGGCTCGCTTTATAGCTTTTTTCGTGAATCTGATGACGGGTAAATTTCGCCATATTCTTCGCCACAAAATTGTTGACCGCAGCGACGGCGGCTTGCTTTTTCTTTTTCATTATTTTTCCTTTGTTGTTTATAAATCGATCACTTGATCGACGCTTATTCTAGGCAAAAAGTGCGGTTTGTCAATGTCGAGCTAAAACTAATCTTTTTTAGGTAGGACTTATATTTGAATTATTACTCCTGTCGCCGCTGTGAACTTCCTTTTTTCAAACGAAACAAGGATCTGTTGATCTTTGTTTATAATTTTTATGCTGGAAGATCGTTTCTGTTTCATGCTCGTTAGCATTTTCTGTTTGTTAATATACGCATCAACCCGACTATCCAATCTTGACCAACGCCCCCGAAAGAGGGCATTATATGTACATAACTGCTAGAGGAGAAAGAATTATGATTATGCAACTATCATTAGCTACGGAACATGCGCTTCTTTCAAAAAATCGCATATTAGAAAATATGTTAGATGAGCTCGCTGAACGGGAGCAAGATCGTTTAGCAGCCCAGCGTATAGACGAAGTTATGGCACGGGTACGTAGCGGTAAGGAAAAAACATATACCGCCGAGGAGTTCGCCGAATTAATGAGGGCTGAGGGTTATGACATATAGGCTGGTTATATCTGACGCTTTTAAAAAAGACCTTAAAAAGATAGATAGAACTCAAGGCGAGAGAATCCTCGCCTTTCTTTTTGATAATATCAATGGATGTGAAGACCCTAGAGTGTATGGCAAAGCACTGAAAGGCGGTTTAAGAGATAAATGGTCTTACCGAGTAGGCGATTACAGGATATTAGCGCACATCGATGACGGTATAGTTACCGTGACCATAGCAGAAGTCGGACACCGTAACAAGTTTATAAAAGGAGATGATTAACGTGCGTAATACAGTTGAAGTTGAAATCTCACCTGAGCTTCAGGCTAAGATTGACGATACAAAAATTCGTATGGGAATTAGCCACTTAAAATATTCAGACCATGTCATCAAAGCATTATTTGAAGCGATGATTTGGGAAGAGGAGGAAAAGCCCGGCGGGCTAGAAGCAACTCTAAAAAATCACACAGACAACTAATTTGGCATAGTAGACAAAATGGTGGCTAATTTTGTCTACTATACCTATAAGACACCAATCACTGAAGTTTTTTTATTGCCTTTTCTCTTGTCAAAGTCGCATAAATCAATATCGAGCCCATACGATAACCAAAAACCGCACTTTACATGTTAATTGCAAAGTGCGGTTGCGGCTTAATTGGCTTTAAAGCAAAATACCGTGGTTTTGTGGTATCGTTCGCCAGCGTTGCTAATGCCGCCATATTTAAACCATTCCGGGTGGTTTGGGGTGTCGGGGAGGGCTTGGGTTTCGAGGGCGATGCCGGCATGGTTGACGTAAACACCGCCAGTGCGGTTTGGGGTGTCGGCGAGGAAGTTGCCGCTGTAAACCTGCACCGCCGCTTGATCGGTGAAAATCTGTAGTGTCAGGTCGCCATTGCTAGCGCTGAGTTCGATTTGCGGTTGCTCACCGAGGCTTGGGCAGTCGAGCAAAAAGGCGTGATCGTAACCAGCAACAATTTTTTGATCGGCATCATGCAAGAAGTCCTGTGCGATCGGCTTACTTTGGCGGAAATCGAAGCCGCTGTTTGCCACGGGTTTTAACGGTTCTTTCGGAATGCCTTCAGCGTCAACCGGCAAATAATACGCAGCATTGATTTTTAAGCGATGTTGCAGTGCGGTTTGCTCGGCACTTTCGCCGTCTAAATTAAAATAGGCATGGTTGGTTAAATTGAGCGGTGTGTCTTGATCGCTTAAAGCGCTATATTCAACCACAACCGCATTGTCTTCACGCAAGCTGAACCGCACTTTGGTTTCCAAATTGCCCGGAAAACCTTGATCACCATCGCCTGAAAACAGGCTGAATTGCACGCTGTGCGCTTGCTGATCGCTGATTGTCCAACGTTGTTGCGCAAATCCGACACTGCCGCCATGCAACTGGTGTTTGCCTTGTTGGTTGGCATCCAGTTTATAGTGGTTGCCGTGCAAGCTGAATTCGGCATTGGCAATCCGGTTGGCAAACCGCCCGACGCTGGCACCCAGATAAGCGCCCTGCACTACATGCAGTGCCACGGTGCTACAGCCTAAAACCACCTCACGTAGTTGTTGTTGGATCGGCACTTGGCAAGAGAGCCACGTGGCGCCCCAGTCAGTTAAGCGAATCTGCATCCCGTTGCTGTTTTGCAAGGTAACCAGTTTAAACGGCTTGCCGTCGGCGGCAATTTCACATTCAGAGACGGTTATCATAGCACGCTCACTCCGGCTGAGGCATGGCACACATAAAAGGTCTCTTTTAAACCGGTGCGTTTTTCATAATGCTCAGCAATATTTTTACGCACGGCTTCGATCTTATCTTGCGGCGCCAGCGCCACAATACAGCCCCCAAAACCGCCACCGGTCATGCGTGCCCCGCCACTGTTGCCAATCACTTGTTGTGCCAGCTCCACCAGATAGTCCACTTCCGGCACTGTGATTTCAAAATCGTCTTTCATTGAAACGTGAGATTGCCCCATCAACACGCCCAATTGTTGCAAATCTCCTTGCTTCAGTGCCACCACGGCATCTAACACTCGCTGATTTTCGGTGATGACATGTCTGGCGCGCTTGGCGACAATCGGGTCAAGTGCGGTTAACTCGGCTTCATGCAGTTCAAATTGAGCAATTGACACATCACGCAGCGCTTTCACCCCGAAAAATTCGGCGGCTTGTTCGCACTGTTGACGACAGCTGTTGTATTCTCCTGCAACCAAATCGTGTTTCACATTAGAGTTGACGATCATCACGGCAACGCCTTGCGGCACCGGCACTGCTTCCGTTTCCAAACTGCGACAGTCAATTTTCAGCAGATGATCTTGCTGCCCCAATGCCGAGATCAATTGATCCATGTTGCCGCATTGACAACCGACAAAGCGATTCTCGGCTTGTTGCCCGATCAAGGCGATTTCAACCTGAGTTAACTCCAAATCGCCGACAATTTGACAGAATTTTCCAGTTGCCACTTCCAGCGCAGCGGAAGAACTTAAACCGGAAGAGAGCGGAACATTACCGCTGATCGCCAGATCGGCACCGATTTTGAAATCCGGGCATTTTTCTTGAATATATTTGACCACGCCACGCACATAACCGGTCCATTTGTAGTCTCCGGCGGCATCAAAGTGCGGTTCAATCGGCTGGCTCAAATCAAATTCATCCCATTGTTGTAAATCGGCGGCATAAACCCGAAATATACTGTCCTCTCGTTTCGCGCCGCTGATTGCCGTGCCATAATCAATGGCACATGGCATCACGAAACCGTCGTTATAATCGGTATGTTCGCCGATAACATTCACACGACCGGGCGCATAAACCAGCACTTGTGGTTGATATTCAAATTGATCGATAAAGGCTTTCTGAGCTTGCTGTTGTGGTGTCAATTGTGCTGTCATTTTGTTATCCTCATACTGTCATTAAGGTTATCATTATCAGGTGTATTTGCTTTTGTTTGTGGCGCTTTTGTTTGTGGCGCTTTTGTTTTTGGCGCTATTGTTAGCTTTATTTGGCTTTATAGTGAATATCACTCAATTGCGCCAAACGTGCCGCAGCTTGCTCAGGGGTGAGATCACGCTGTGCTTCTGCCAACATTTCGTAGCCGACCATAAATTTTCGAATTGTCGCGGAACGTAATAACGGCGGGTAGAACACTGCGTGCAGTTGCCAATGATCCAAAGTGCGGTCGTCTTTGAAAAATGGCGCATAGTGCCAGCCCATCGAATACGGAAAAGCACATTCAAACAGATTATCGTAGCGCGTAGTCAACAATTTAAGCGCCAGTGCCAAATCATCACGCTGCGTTGCGGTTAATTCATTCATGCGTTTCACCGCACTTTTCGGCAGGAGCAGCGTTTCAAACGGCCAAGCCGCCCAATATGGCACCACCGCTAGCCAATGTTCAGTTTCCACCACGGTGCGACTGCCATCTTTCAGTTCGGCATTGACATAATCCAGTAGTAAATTACTGCCATGTTGTTGATAATAGTTCAGCAAATTACGCTCTTTGGCTGCAACTTCATTGGGCAAGAAACTGTTTGCCCAGATTTGTCCGTGTGGGTGAGGCTGTGAACAGCCCATAACTTCACCTTTATTTTCAAACGCCTGCACCCAAAGATAAGTTTTACCCAACTCCTCTATCTGCTGATTCCAAGTCTCGATCACCTCGCGCAGTTGGCTGACACTCAACTCCGGCAAGGTTTTGCTGTGATCCGGCGAAAAACAGATCACACGGCTCAAACCACGCACACCCATCACCTGAAACAACGGGTTATCACTCGGCGGTGCCTCTGGGCTGTCCGGCATTAATGCCGCAAAATCATTAGCAAAGACATAAGTACCTTGATAGTCTGGATTCACTTCTCCCGAAATCCGCTTGTTGCCAGGGCATAAGAAACAGTTTTCATCATAATCGGGGAGCTGCGCCGTAGCAGCCTTTTCACTCTGCCCGCTCCAAGGACGTTTCGCACGGTGTGGAGAAACCAATATCCACTCATCTTTCAAAGGGTTATAGCGTCGATGCGGGTGTTCGGATACGTCAAAAGTTATCTCAGTCATTTAAATTTCCTTTAAATTTAAGGTTTAAATTTCATGTAAGCGTTTTCATTGAACAATATAACAATAACTTTAGTAATAAACTGTTAATTAGATCACATGTTTTTAAAAAATTTATTGCAGCAGTTAATCTAACTTTGATCTTAATCACAAAATTAAAAATAAATTTTTGAAACGTTTCAAGATAAGGCCTAATATAAAATAAATTGAAACGATTCAATTTTTTTTCTCTAAACTGACTAACAGGAGTTTTGCGATGAATTTACTTTTTCTTGGAACAGGAGCTTCAGAAGGCATTCCCAATCCTTATTGCAAGTGTGAATTGTGTGAAAATGTCAGGACTCAAGGTGGGCATGATGTCCGAACTCGCTCTTCCGCCCTTATCAATGATGAAATTCAAATTGATATTGCTCCGGATTTTTTCTATCAAGCTAAACTGCATCAGATTGATGTCACTCGAATTAAAGATTTATTAATTACACACACCCATCCGGATCATTTCAACACAGGGGAGCTACATAACCGTGTAGAAAATTTTGCTTTTAATGTAGAGCACCCTTTATTTATCTATGGAAGTGATAAAGCAATTACGGGATGTCGCAATGCGATAGAAGATGTTACGCCAGAACGTTTTAATTTATCCATTCTGATTCCTTTTATTACTGTCAAAACCAGCTCTGGCGTATCGATTACTCCCCTTATCGCAAACCATGCCCGCTGGGAGTTATGCTATATTTATCTGATTGAAAAAGATGAAAAAACTATTTTATACGGACATGACTCCGGATTTTATTCTGATCTCACTTGGAATTGGTTAAAAGGTAAGAAATTAGATTTAATCGTTTTGGAATGTACTTATGGCTATCATCAAAACCAATTTACCAATAATCATATGAGCATTGAAACTGTCATCAATATGAAAAAAGTATTTTCAGAAAACGGTAACCTTGCTCTACATACTCAGATTTATATTTCTCATATTTCTCATAGTTGTGGCTTTAATCACCAAGAATTAAGCCATATTTTTGCCGAACACGACATCCATGTTGCTTATGATGGATTAAACCTTTCTATTTAGGAGCTCAGAATATGTTTAAAATTCCTCGTTTACTAACAATGATGTTCATGCAATATTTTGTACAAGGTGCATGGAATATGACTATTGGTGCGGTGCTGGCGACTTATAGCATGAAAGGTATAATCGGCTCGACTTATTCACTTTTAGGATTGGCAACGATTATTTCACCATTATTTATTGGTATGATTGCCGACCGTTTTTTCCCTTCACAAAAAGTGATCTCAATTTTACATATTTTAAACGGTGCCGTACTATTGTTATTACCAAATTATATTCTGGCAGGTAATGTAAATGCATTTCTCGCTCTCATTTTTGTAGTGGGTCTATTATACTATCCAACTACCGCACTTTCTAACAGCATTGCATTTCACCATATTTCAGATCAAAAATTATTCCCTTACATTCGGGTATTCGGCAATATTGGATTTATCGTTATTGGTTTGATTATGGGATACTATGAAATTTTTGATAATATTATCGTATTTAAAATTGCTGCTATTGCATCCATTGTTTGTGGTCTATATTGTTTTACACTCCCTCATACTCCTCCGGCAACCAAAGGAGCAAAACTTAACTTAAGAACTATTCTATGCCTAGATGCTCTCTCTTTATTTAAAGATAGATACTTTAGCATATTTATGCTTGCAACATTTATTTTAATGATTACGAAAACAGCTTATAGTGCTTATATTCCTGTTTATTTAAAAGTAATGGATTTAAATTCAGCTAATATGATGCAAATAGCTGTGATTACAGAAGTAGTTTTTATGGTATTACTGGTAACCATGCTGAAAAAATATGGTTTTAAAGCCGTTATTACATTAGGAATTATCGGTTGGGTGATTCGCATGTTTATCTTCTCACATGCCTCTACCAGCGAAGACTACTTTATTTATATCCTTATTGGACTATTGTTACAAGGTGTATGTTGGGACTTTTTCTTCACCGCCGGTGATGTTTATGTGAATGCTAAAGCAGACAGCAGTATTAAAGCGCAAGCTCAAGGATTACGTTTTATTGTTTCGAATGGTTTCGGTGTCTTCATGGCATCCTCGCTAATCGGAGCAATTAACAATCGTGTTGTTACAGAAAGCAGTATGCCTGAAGCCGGAAGTCAGTGGGCTGAATTCTGGATTTATCCTGCAATTATTGCTTTGGTGGTTGGTATTATATTTTGGATCTTTTTCAAAGATACTGATGTATTTGTTGCAGAAAATAAATAGAGTAATCAGAATTATACAGGAATTGATATGAACGAAATAAAAACCCAGCTTATATTATTGGGCAGCACATTTAATTTTATTGTGATGTTTAAACTTCTACTTACCTGCTTTTTAGGTGGAATAATTGGTTTGGAAAGAGAAGTTAAAAGAAAACCGGTCGGTATCAAAACCTGTATAATTATCGCTGTAACGACCTGTATTTTAACAGTTGTTTCAATTCATGCGGCTGAATATTATGCCGCATTATCAAGTAATATTAGAACTGATCCAATGAGATTAGCCGCCCAAGTTATTAGTGGCATAGGGTTCATAGGAACAGGTGTTATTTTACATAAAAATAATGATATGATATCCGGGATCACTACTGCAGCAATGATCTGGAGCGCTGCTGGCATAGGTATCACCGTTGGAGCTGGCTTCTACGGCGATGCAATTACTGTTGCTATCATCATTATTATTACTTTAAAATATAGTCGTTATTTGAAAGTAATTATCCCAAAGAGAAACTATATTAATAAAATTAACATTATCCTTGATATCAATAGTGAACTAAATATTGAAGATATTACTCAAACTATCCACCATAAAAATTGTCAAGTCGATACCGTAAGCATCAAAGAAGAAAATGATAATCACCTGATACTTTCTATTAGTGCTTACCTTTCTAAACACCAATCTTCTTTTGAAGTATATAAAAAATTAAAGAGTATTCAAAATATTAACGGTATTGAAATCAAATATTTCAACTAATGCTTTGCATTAATTCTGCTTCATTTTCTGATAAATAGCGATTAATTTCGCCTATAACTTGCTCTTCCGAAAGATGGCTAAAAAGATATTTTTTGACCATTTTTCCAATAAAAAACTCAATTTTACGCAAATTAACTGAAAAACCAAGCGGGTTAATATTCTCACGAATACCATTAAACTCTTTCTCATAAGCCAAAGGCAACCATGGCATAGTTTTAATAATCTCTTGATTTGATAAAATATTTTTTCTTGCAGAGTTGCCACCTAACATAACATATTGATCATGAATTTCATCTTGCATAAACCATGACAAAAATTGTATACATTCTTGTTTATGTACAGTATGCTTAGAAATAACCAAACTTCCTCCACCAAACAAAGGCATATCACCGGGAACAGGAGCAAAACCAAGCGAAGGCGAAAGCTCTGCATGGGATAAATGAAAAAAGTGATTCATATAAATAATCAACATAGGAATAGTTTTATTTTCTAACATATTAACAGCATTAGACCACCACTTATCCTCCAGTAGTTTTGCGCTAAGAAATAATGTCTTCAAATTAATTAATACATCAATTGATTTAATAACATCCAACTTTAATGAGTTTAATTCAAATAAACTGGCTGAAAGGGCATAATACCTGACAAAAAACTCTGTTGCCAAAACCTCCTCATCTCCTAAAACCAACGCTGTTCCATAAGACGTTGGGGAGAGTGAGTTTTTATTTTCGCTAAAAAATTGTACAATGCTATTAAATTCTTCAAAATTTTTTGGAATAGATAAATCTTTCTTATTTTGTTCAAAATACAATCGTCTTATTGTTTGATTTTCAAAAAAATCTTTCCGGTAAAATAATATTTGTATACTAGGATCAAAAGGAACTGCATAAACATCCTCACCCAAAAGACAAAATCTTTTAATAATATCTTGAGAGTAATTTTTTTCTAATTGTTTTTTAGTAATAAAATTAAAAGGCGTAAAGTTACTCTTAGCAAACCATGGAAAACTCTCCATATCTATCCTAATAATATCATATTGCTCAGCTTTATTAATATCATTTAAAATTAAAGAAATCTCATTAAAACTGACAATTTCAATATTCACCTTAATTCCAGAAACCTTATGAAAGTGCGGTATAATCTTCTTTAGCGCTTGTATTGAAGGACTGTCAATCGTTAGAATATTCAAAGATTTATGATATTTATGCACATAAGATAGATCACTATCAGAAGAAAATAAAATACCTTTATCTTTAACTTTAATATTTCTTTTCCTACCCACAATTAGGCTAAAGATATTATCTGAAATCAATTCATAATTAATATGATATTTGATAAATCGATAATCATTGATATAACTATTATTATAAAGCGTATAAATAATTGGTTCAGGATAGTTAGAAAAATAAAATGCATTACGTAACTTTTCAGCGCTCTCAAAATCATCTACTATGACTGAATCTAGCCTATTATGTCGAACAAATTCTACAAAATCAAACATTAATCCATAATCATTCAAATCATATTTAATGAGTTTAATATCTGCTTCTGGTTTATTCTTTTTCAAATAACTCGTAATAAAATAATATATAGATTGCTTTTCAACCTTCGAGAGTAACTCAAAAACACCTACTTTTCTAATATTTTTATCAATCAAATCCTCAGCCAATTTCTTTCCAATTTCGACATAATTCAAATCAAAAAAATATTTAACATTCTTTAATTTATTATAAACAAATATAATTTTATCAATATTGCCTTTAAAGATAGTCTCATAGTATTTTCCATCATCTAGACACGAAACCACAATTAATGAGAAATAGTTTTCAGATGAAATCAAGTTTATAAGCTCTTTCTCTTTCTCTGGAATACCACAAGTAAGATATAAATTTAACCGATATCCTTCCTGATAAAATACATATTCTAATTCTTCATATAAAGATTGATATTTTATTGAGCGAATATTTGGCAAAATAACTGCAATTTTATTGGTATTACCTTTTTTTAAAAAACCAGCTTGAGCATTCTTCCGATAGCCTAATTTTTGGATAGCATCTTGTACTTTTCGAATTTTTTTTAAACTAACATTACCTTTTTCATTTAGTACATTCGATACTGTACCTAAAGAGACCTCTGCTTCCTTTGCAATATCTTTCATTGTTGGCATCTCATACCCTCTTCACAACTTCATCATATTAAATCCGATAAGTATACTATATAAATCAGCCATATTTTAATACACTTACTTTAATCCCATTGCAGAGCAAAGATAAAGAAACCGTTACCTAGCTCACAATTTTTAAAATACTTAGCAATGTACTTACATATTTAATAAAAAATCGCGCTATGATAGAAAACGCTTTCATCTTTTCTGTTCCTGTTTTATAGGAGATTTGTAATCATGGTAACAATTCGTGACGTTGCTAAATTAGCCAATGTATCTGTGGCGACTGTTTCGCGGGTTTTGAATGCTCATCCGTCGATCAGTGATAAAACCCGACTGGCGGTGCTGGCGGCAGTGGAGGAGCTGGGCTACTATCCCAATGCCAATGCGCAAGCGTTGGCGACACAAAGCAGTGATACCATCGGTGTGGTTGTGACCGATGTCACCGACTCTTTTTTTGCGATTTTAGTTAAGGCAGTGGATCAGGTTGCCAGCGCACATCAACGCAATATTTTGATTGGGATAGGCTATCATAATCCGGAAAAAGAGAAACAGGCTATTGATTTGTTGCTAAAAAAACGTTGTAATGCCCTTATCGTGCATTCCAAAGCCTTGAGTGACGAGATGTTAAGCGAGTATTTGCAGCGCCATCCGGGCATGGTGATTATCAACCGCACGATTCCCGGTTTTGAGCAGCGCTGCATCGCACTTGATAATGAGAAAGGAACCTATTTGGCAACCAATACGCTGGTTAATCATGGGCATAAATATATCGGTTATATTGGTTCTAACCATCAGATCAATGATGAAATTGAACGCAAAAGCGGCTATTTGAAAGCACTCAGTGATCATGATTTACCAATCATGCCACATGCTATTGCCAACTCTTCTCCGGACTATCAAGGCGGAGAGGAAACCATGATTAAACTGTTGAGTTATAATTCAAATTTAACTGCGGTAGTGTGTTATAACGATTCGATGGCAGCCGGTGCCTTGTCTATTTTGAATGAAAACAACATCAAAGTGCCACAACAGTTTTCGCTGATCGGTTTTGATGATATGCCCCTTGCCAATTATTTAGTGCCCAAGCTGACAACCATTCGCTATCCTATTGATTTAATGGCAACTTATGCAGCTGAATTGGCGCTGAGCTTGGTCAATAAGGCCCTTGCTTCGCCTGAAAATGTCACTTTTAATCCGACTTTGGTAAAACGTTTTTCGGTGAAATCGATTTAAACTAAGTTAAAAAAATGTGATCTGAGCCTCATATTTCTTAATTTAATGATGTAATCGTTTTCATAATGTGAATAGGATCACATACTTTTTTCTTTTCCTTGCGTATCCTTACACCCGACATTATCGCATATAGGCAGATAATACTCTGAGTATCGGTTGCAGTTGATCCGTCAATTATTCATTGACCCCTAAATTGCCCGATGGCATTTATCTTTATATAACAAAGATGGAGAGAATCACCATGAAAAAAACCGTATTAACTTCAATCGCACTGGCTGTTGGATTTGGTATTGCCGCCACCTCTGCCCAAGCGGCAAATCGTGTCGGTGTAACCATTTACAAATATGATGACAACTTTATGTCTTTAATGCGCCAAGAAATTGAAAAAGAAGCAAAAGCATTGAAAGATATTGAATTATTGATGAATGACTCGCAAAACGCCCAATCTATTCAAAACGACCAAGTTGACGTTCTGATCTCCAAAGGGGTGAAAGTGTTGGCAATCAATCTGGTTGACCCTGCAGCTGCACCGACCATCATCAAAAAAGCGTCTGAATACGATATTCCTGTCGTTTTCTTCAATAAAGACCCTGGTCAAGCGGTAATTGATAGTTATGACAAATCCTACTATGTCGGTACCGATCCAAAAGAATCTGGTGTCATTCAAGGCGATTTGATCGCCAAACAATGGAAAACCAATGCCGCTTGGGATTTAAATAAAGACGGTAAAATCCAATATGTATTGCTGAAAGGCGAACCGGGGCACCCGGATGCAGAAGCTCGTACCAAATATGTAATTGAAGAGCTCAATGGTCAAGGCATTGCAACTGAGCAACTGTATATCGATACCGGTATGTGGGATGCGGCAATGGCAAAAGATAAGAGCGACGCTTGGTTGTCCGGTCCGCATGCCAATAATATTGAAATGATCATCTCCAACAATGACGGTATGGCAATGGGGGCGTTGGAAGCAGCAAAATCTCATGGTAAAAATCTGCCGGTATTCGGGGTAGATGCATTGCCGGAAGTGCTGCAATTGATTAAATCCGGAGCCATCGCCGGAACCGTGTTGAATGATGGTGTCAACCAAGCTAAAGCAGTCGTTCAATTATCCGATAATCTAGCAAACGGCAAAGCGGCAACCGAAGGTACCAACTGGAAACTGGAAAACCGTGTAGTTCGTATTCCTTATGTCGGTGTTGACAAAGATAACTTAGAAAACTTTTTAAAATAAATACTACGTTGTAATCCGGGGAGGGGTCACCCTCCCCCTTGCCGCTTGAGGTTGGATATGAGTACAGAACAATCCACACAAACTGAATCAGTGCAAACTGAACATCAAATTTTATTGGAAATGAAAGGGGTCAGCAAAACGTTCCCTGGCGTAAAAGCGCTCGACAATGCTAATTTGACAGTGCGCTCGCATTCGGTTCATGCCCTGATGGGGGAAAACGGTGCCGGAAAATCTACATTGCTAAAATGCCTTTTCGGGATCTATGCCAAAGATGAGGGCGAAATCCTTTTTCTTGGAAAACCAATTAATTTTAAAACCTCAAAAGAGGCGCTGGAAAACGGCATTTCGATGGTACACCAGGAGCTTAATCTGGTTAAACAAAGCAGTGTGATGGATAACCTGTGGTTAGGACGCTATCCGATTAAAGCCGGATTGGTCGATCACACCAAGATGTATAACGATACCAAAGCCATTTTTAAAGAATTAGATATCGATATCGATCCCAAAATGAAAGTGGGCAAACTTTCAGTTTCCCAAATGCAGATGATCGAAATCGCCAAAGCATTCTCCTATAATGCCAAAATCGTGATTATGGACGAACCGACTTCTTCCCTGTCGGAAAAAGAGGTCAACCATCTATTTTCAATCATCGCAAAATTGAAAGAACGAGGCTGTGGCATTATTTATATTTCGCACAAAATGGACGAAATTTTTAAAATTTGCGACGAAGTGACCGTGCTGCGTGACGGAAAATGGATTAACAGTATTCCGGTCAAAGGCGCTACCATGGACGGGATTGTTGCTATGATGGTCGGTCGCGAACTGACTCAGCGCTTCCCGCCAAAAATCAATCGGCCAAAAGAGGTGATCCTAACGGTTGAGAATCTGACCGCACTTAATCAACCTTCGATTAAAGATGTCAGTTTCGAACTGCACAAAGGCGAAATTTTAGGTATTGCAGGCTTGGTCGGCGCTAAGCGGACCGATATTGTTGAAACCATTTTCGGTATCCGAGAGAAAAAGAGCGGTGTGGTCAAACTGCACGATAAAGTGATGCGCAACAAAACCGCACTTGAAGCCATCAATAACGGTTTTGCCTTGGTAACCGAAGAGCGACGTTCGACAGGGATTTATTCCAATTTAAATATTGAATTTAACTCTTTGATTTCAAATATTAAAGCTTACATGTCAAAATTTGGTTTGCTCAGTAACGCAAAAATGAAAAGTGATACCCAATGGGTTATCGATTCGATGAATGTGAAAACGCCTTCGCATAAAACCAATATCGGCTCACTTTCCGGCGGTAATCAGCAAAAAGTGATTATCGGACGTTGGCTATTAACTCAGCCAGAAATCCTGATGTTGGACGAACCGACCCGTGGTATTGATGTTGGCGCAAAATATGAGATTTATCAATTAATTATGGAGCTAGCAAAAAAAGATAAGGGCATTATCATTATTTCGTCCGAAATGCCGGAACTGTTGGGAATCACTGACCGGATTATGGTGATGAGTAACGGCAAACTCGCCGGCACTGTCAATACCAAAGAGACATCGCAGCAAGAAATTTTACAGCTTGCCGCTAAATATTTATAACCGTTTATAAAAATAAGAGAAGGGATAAAATCATGGCTGAATTAGGAAGAAACAAATCTCTTGATTTCCTGAAACAAAATGCAATTTACTTCGTTCTGCTGATTTTGCTGGCGATTATCATCGCACAAGACTCCAGCTTCTTGAGCTTAATCAACTTCAGTAACATTCTGACCCAATCTTCGGTCAGACTCATTATCGCCCTTGGGGTCGCCGGATTATTGGTAACACAAGGTACCGATTTATCCGCCGGTCGCCAGGTCGGCTTGGCAGCGGTGGTTTCCGCTACGCTGCTGCAAGCGATGGATAACGTCAACCGAGTCTTTCCTAATTTAACCGAAATTCCAATTCCGGTGGTGATTCTGGTGGTGTGTGCAATTGGTGCCATCATTGGTTTGATGAATGGTTTCGTCATTGCTGTATTGAACGTTACCCCGTTTATCGCCACCTTAGGCACGATGATCATCGTTTATGGGATCAACTCGTTGTACTACGATGCGGTCGGCTCTTCACCGATCGCCGGTTTTAACCCGACTTTCTCAGCCTTTGCGCAAGGGTATTTCAGGTTTGGGCAGTTCAGGCTCTCCTATATCACGATATATGCGATCCTTGCCACCATCTTAGTTTGGATTATGTGGAATAAAACCCGCTTCGGCAAAAACATTTTCGCTATCGGTGGCAATCCGGAAGCCGCTCGGGTATCTGGGGTTAACGTAACCCGTAATTTAGTCGTGATTTATATGATCGCTGGGATGTTCTACGCTTTCGGTGGGATGTTAGAAGCTGGGCGGATCGGCAGTGCTACCAATAACCTCGGCTTTATGTATGAATTAGATGCTATCGCCGCCTGCGTGGTTGGTGGTGTATCGTTCGCCGGTGGTGTCGGCACGGTTATCGGCGTGGTCACCGGGGTGTTAATCTTCACCGTGATTAACTACGGTTTGACCTATATCGGGGTGAACCCATATTGGCAATATATTATTAAAGGTAGCATTATTATCTTGGCAGTCGCCATCGACTCCTTGAAATATGCGAAGAAAAAATAAGTAAAATAAAAGCACTAGCAAATAAAAACCGTATCGGGTTCTTCCTCTAACCCGGTACGGTTTTTTAATGAATCAATAAAGTGGAGTTGTATTTTTCTTCCCCAATCAAAATTTTCTTTATTTTTACTATCGGGTTTCGCCGATGGCGACTTACTTTTCTTTGCTCGTGCAAAGAAAAGATAAGCAAAAGAAACACGCCCCAATTGTAGGAGCTGTTGATCTTTTGTGTTTATAAATCAAGCAAAAAGTGTGTGATTTTATCCGACAGCGACCTATGGTCGCAATCGGTTAAGCATTGATGAGAGGCTTTGCCTCTCTGAAGCAGCCGCAAAGCGGCTAATCTATGTGTAACCTAGTACGGCTTTGCCGTGCTAGGCTAAAAGGATTAGTTTTAGCTCAAATAATATACTTAAAAGATCAACAGACCCTAATGTATAACAGAAAATTAATTTGCATTTTAGCAAGGCTTGCGGTAAATAAAAACGGCTA
>VDHG01000004.1 GCA_006228005.1 Testudinibacter crocodili | reverse complement strand
ACTTTTGCCTTGTATTGACAAAAAACAGTCTATAGCTCAAATTATAAACAAAGATCAACAGACCCTAGTTTATTCCCAAACTTATTTCTTCGCCTGACGCGCTTTGGCTTGGTCTGAAAGTTTTTTGCTGATTTCGCGACGTTGTTTAGAATTTTCAGCATTGCGGATAATGTAGTCGTCGATGCGATCTTCGTAATCATCACGCATACTGGAAATAATGGTGCGGATATCACTGACGCTCATTTCATCGTTGATGTATTGATTGAGGTTATCCAACAATAGCACGCGTTTTTGATTGTCGCGAATTTTGCGTTCGATATCGATCATATCACGTTTCAACTTATTTTTTTGACGAGACAAGCTGACATACTCCAAAACATCTTGAAAACATTGTTTATTTACAGGTTCCATATTTATACTCACTGGTTGATTATTGATGACTTTCTCTAATTTATCTTTTTTAACCGAGGTCGTCAAAGGCTTCGATCACGTTTTGGATAATAAAAATAGTGAGAAATCAAATAAAGCGATTGATAAGCGTAGAGTGGAATGATAAAACTAAGCGTATTTATTTTATTGGGTCAATTAAGAGGAAAGCATGTCAAAGGTATTTAACTTTAGTGCCGGTCCGGCGATGATGCCACCGGCGGTATTAGCACAAGCGCAGCAAGAGCTGTTGAATTGGGAAGGGCTGCAAACTTCGGTGATGGAAGTCAGTCATCGCGGTAAACATTTTATGGCGCTGGCGGAGCGCTCGATTCAACAACTGCGTGAGTTGTTGGCGATTCCGGATAACTACCAAGTGTTGTTTGCGCAAGGCGGCGCACGCGGGCAATTTGCGGCTGTGCCGATGAATTTATTGAGTGAAAACGGCAAAGCGCTGTATTTGAACAGTGGTTATTGGTCAGCGGCGGCAGCTAAAGAAGCACGCCTGTTTGGTGAGATTGACGAAGTAACGATTAGTGCGGAACAAGATGGTGTTATCGCTGTTGATCAGTTGGACTTCAGCGAAGTTACTGCGCAATATGATTATGTCCACTATTGCCCGAACGAAACCATCAGCGGCGTAGAAATCTTTGACATGCCGAAGGTCGGTGATGCAGTCTTGGTAGCGGATATGTCGTCAAATATTCTGTCGCGTGCAATTGATGTCAGCAAATTTGGTGTGATTTATGCCGGTGCACAAAAAAATATGGGCCCGTCGGGCATTGTGATTTTAATTGTGCGTGATGATCTGATCGGCAAAGCGCGTGCTAATACGCCGTCAATTTGGAATTACCAAATTCTGCGTGACAACGACTCGATGTTTAACACCCCGCCGACCTTTGCCTGGTATCTCTGCTCGTTGGTGTTCCAGTGGTTGTTGGACAACGGTGGTTTAACTGCGATGGAAAGCCGCAACCGTGCCAAAGCGGAAAAGTTGTATGCGTATCTCGATCAAAGTGATTTTTACCGCAATACTGTCGCCGTCGCCAACCGCTCTTTGATGAATGTGACGTTTACCAGCGGTGATGACGAGTTAGATGCCAAATTTGTGGCAGAGGCAACGAAGTGCGGTTTGCAAGCGCTGAAAGGACATCGAATTGTTGGCGGTATGCGTGCTTCAATTTACAATGCGATGCCGATTGAAGGCGTTGAGGCGTTAATTGCCTTTATGCAGCAGTTTGCGCAAGCGAATCAAAATTCATAAAAACAGAGAATAGAAAAGACCATGAAATTTATCGACATCGCCAATCCAGGCGTGCGCCAATTGTCGCCGTATCAGGCAGGCAAACCGATTGAAGAACTGGAGCGTGAACTAGGGATTAGCAATATTGTGAAACTGGCTTCCAACGAAAATCCGTTTGGTTTTCCGGAGAGCGCCAAACAAGCGATTCGTGAGCAATTAAACGATTTGACCCGCTATCCTGACGCCAACGGTTTTGAATTGAAGCTGACGATTGCACAAAAATTTGGTTTAAAGCCGGAACAAATTACCTTGGGCAACGGCTCCAACGATCTGTTGGAAATTACCGCACATACCTTTTTAAATGCCACTGATGAAGTGATTTTTTCGCAATATACCTTTATTGTGTATCCACTAGTATCGCAGGCGATCAACGCCAAAGCAGTGATAGTGCCGGCAAAAGACTACGGGCATGATTTGAACGGCTTTTTGGCGGCGATTACCGAAAAAACCAAAGTGATCTATCTTGCCAATCCGAACAATCCAACCGGTACATTTTTAACCGCCGAGCAAATCGAAGCGTTTTTAGCACAAGTGCCTGAACATATTTTGGTGATTTTAGACGAGGCTTATACCGAATTTACCTCCGTTAATGAACGGGTGCCGTCATTTAACTTGTTGCAAAAATTCCCGAATTTGGTGGTGTGCCGCACTTTGTCCAAAGCTTACGGTTTGGCAGGCTTGCGTATCGGTTATATGGTCTCTGCGCCGGAAGTGGCGGACTTGTGCAACCGCGTGCGCCAACCGTTTAACTGCAACAGCTTAGCGCTAGCAGCAGCAGTGGCAGTGATCAATGATGATGATTTTATTGAAAAAGTAGCAGACAACAATCGCCAAGGTCTGCGCCAATTGGAAACCTTTTTCCAGCAAAAAGGTTTGGATTATGTACCGTCAAAAGGTAATTTTATCACTTTAGACCTCAAACAACCTGCTGCCCCGATTTACCAAAAACTGCTGGAAAACGGGGTGATTGTGCGCCCGATTGCCGGTTACGGTTTGCCGAACCATTTGCGCATCAGCATTGGTTTACCGGAAGAAAACCAGCGGTTTATTGATACGTTGAGTTTAGTTTTGGAATTATAGCGGTATTTAAAAACCGCACTTTTACGGAATAACGATTTATGCAACAACCAACTTCAATCACCTTAAACCCGATCGCCCGTGTCGAAGGCACGATTAATCTGCCCGGTTCAAAGAGTTTATCTAACCGTGCGTTGCTGCTGGCGGCGTTGGCAAACGGCACGACTAATGTCACCAATTTACTGGACAGTGACGATATCCGCCATATGTTGAATGCGCTGAAGCAGCTTGGTGTAAGCTACCGGCTTTCAGCGGATAAAACCGAATGTGAAGTGACCGGGTTGGGCGGGGCATTTTGTCTGAAAAATGGTTTGTCGCTTTTTCTAGGCAATGCCGGAACGGCAATGCGTCCGTTAACGGCGGCATTGTGCCTGCGTGCGGCGAGCGAAGGCGAAATAATCCTGACCGGCGAACCGCGCATGAAAGAACGCCCGATTAAACATCTGGTTGATGCGTTGCGCGAAGCTGGAGCTGAAATTGATTATATGGAAAATGACGGCTATCCGCCGTTGGCAATCCGCAATAGCGGTTTGAAAGGTGGTAAAGTGCAGATCGACGGCTCGGTGTCGAGCCAGTTCTTGACCGCACTTTTAATGGCGGCACCGCTGGCGGAAGCGGATACCGAGATCGAAATTATCGGCGAGTTGGTGTCGAAACCGTATATCGACATCACCCTGAATATGATGGCGATTTTTGGGGTGCAGCTAGAAAATCAAGACTACCGCACTTTCAAGGTAAAAGGACGGCAGCAGTATCAAGCGCCGGGGGATTACTTGGTTGAAGGCGATGCGTCGTCCGCTTCTTACTTTTTGGCGGCAGGGGCGATTAAAGGCAAAGTGCGGGTCACTGGTATTGGTAAAAACAGCATTCAAGGCGATCGTCTGTTTGCCGAGGTGTTGCAAAAAATGGGCGCCAAAATCACGTGGGGTGACAGCTTTATAGAAGCGGAGCAGGGGGAGCTGCGTGGCATTGATATGGACATGAATCACATTCCTGATGCCGCAATGACCATTGCCACCACAGCACTTTTTGCGCAGGGCGAAACCGTGATCCGTAATATCTATAACTGGCGCGTGAAAGAAACGGATCGCTTAACGGCAATGGCAACCGAATTGCGTAAAGTCGGAGCAGAAGTGGAAGAAGGCGAGGATTATATCCGCATTCAACCGCTACAATTGGGGCAGTTTAAACATGCGGAAATTGAAACCTACAACGATCACCGCATGGCGATGTGTTTTGCACTGGTGGCGCTTTCCGATACCTCAGTGACAATTCTGGATCCGGGTTGCACAGCGAAAACTTTTCCAAGCTTTTTTGACGAATTTTTAGCATTGTTGCAATAGGGTCTATTGATCTTTGTTTATATTTATTCATATTGGCGGTAAATATTGACTATTTATTCATTTAATTGAATTTTTATTTTATTGATGGACAAAAAATAGGATTTACCGCATAATCTTCAACCGCATAAACAGGATTTATCCGTTCAGCACAACATCATCTCAACGATTATCAAAAAATAGGAATTATTATGTCTGCGACAATTCTTGAAAATCTTCCGTTAGGTCAAAAAGTCGGTATCGCGTTTTCCGGCGGTTTAGACACCAGCGCCGCACTGTTATGGATGCGGCAAAAAGGCGTAGTACCCTATGCGTACACCGCTAATTTAGGGCAACCTGACGAAGACGACTACAATGCCATTCCGCGCAAAGCCAAAGAATATGGCGCAGAAGACGCACGTTTGATTGATTGTCGCACACAACTGGCACACGAAGGGATTGCGGCGATTCAATGCGGCGCATTTCATATTTCAACCGGCGGTGTCAGCTATTTCAACACCACGCCACTGGGAAGAGCGGTCACCGGCACGATGTTGGTGGCGGCAATGAAAGAAGATGACGTGAATATCTGGGGCGATGGCAGCACTTTTAAAGGCAATGATATCGAGCGTTTTTACCGTTACGGCTTGTTGACTAACCCGAATTTAAAAATTTACAAACCATGGCTGGATCAACAATTTATTGATGAATTGGGTGGTCGTCACGAGATGTCTGAATTCTTGATTGCCAATGGTTTCAGCTACAAAATGTCAGTGGAAAAAGCCTACTCCACCGATTCGAATATGCTGGGTGCAACCCACGAAGCCAAAGATTTGGAATTTTTGAACACCGGCATTCGTATCGTGAAACCGATTATGGGCGTGGCGTTTTGGGACGAAAATGTTACCGTCAAAGCGGAAGAAGTGACGGTGCGCTTTGAAGAAGGTGTGCCGGTTGCCTTGAATGGCAAAGAATTTACCGATCCGGTAGCGCTGTTCTTGGAAGCAAACCGTATCGGTGGCCGTCACGGCTTAGGCATGAGCGATCAAATCGAAAATCGGATTATCGAAGCCAAGAGCCGTGGTATCTATGAAGCGCCGGGTATGGCACTGCTGCACATTGCCTACGAGCGCTTAGTCAGCGGCATTCACAACGAAGATACGATTGAGCAATACCGTATCAATGGCTTGCGTTTAGGGCGCTTGCTATATCAAGGTCGCTGGTTCGATCCGCAAGCGTTAATGTTGCGTGAAACCGCACAGCGCTGGGTGGCAAGAGCGGTCACTGGTGAAGTGACATTGGAATTGCGCCGTGGTAATGACTATTCAATTTTAAATACCGTTTCACCAAATCTAACCTACCAAGCGGAACGTTTGAGTATGGAAAAAGTGGAAAATGCTCCATTCAGCCCAGCCGATCGGATCGGACAATTGACGATGCGCAATCTTGATATCGTCGACACCCGTGCCAAACTGGGCATTTATACCGAAAGTGGCTTATTGATTGCTGGCAAAGATTCGGTATTACCGCAATTGGGCAAAAAAGACTGATTTCTGATAAGTTATTAAATTACACTAACCGCACTTTATTGAAGTGCGGTTTTTTTTCGATAAAAATTTAAAAATACTGTTGACAAAAAACCGTTTTTTTTTTGAATGGGAGGGATTTTAACTGTCATTTATTAACGGAGTCTTTATGTTTAAAAAATCTTGGGTTTTTCCACTATTAAGTTCGGTATTCGTATTATCCGCTTGCAGCGATGTTAAAGATGCGAATAAAGAAAATTTCAGTAAAGCGATTCAAGAAGCCTTGGATACACAAAAAGCAGTTTGCATTACGCTACCGGTTGCAAACGTACAACCGGCTGATGATTCAGCATTAAAAATCGGAGATGTAGTATTATTGGATAGGGGTATTCAGAGCGGCGCTGAAATTCAGCAAGCCGATTTTTTAGAATCGTTAGGATTTTTTACTAAAGAAAATAAAATGCTTGCTTTGAAAAGAATGTGGGGTGAGCCGACTGAGGAAAAGGTCGCAGTTTATTCTGAAACAGATAAAATCAAACCTTATCTGGTTGAGCAGTCAAATGCTTTCTCTTCAAGCCGAAAACTGTGTAGTGGAAGAGCGGTTGTGGAGCAAATCGTTAACTTTACCGAGCCGGGCGAGCAAGGCGGTGTCAAGGCTTCACAGGTTAATTACCGTATTGCAATTAAAGATCTTGCCGATTGGGCGACGTCCCCGACATTTGAACAAATTTATCCTCGAGCCAAGCCAACAGAATCCGAGTTGAATAAAACAAGTATTTTGATTTTGACTAATGAAGGCTGGAAAGTAAATCTTTGATGCAGAACTTTCAGTAACACGATACTAAAATAGCCCCTCCGATGGCGCAGGTTTGTCACTTGTGCTATCGGCGGCAGATGGTTAAATATATCTGTTCATTCAACTTATCAAACAATATTTCCGATATTATCAATCAACAAATAAAGCTTAAATTCTGCTTTTTTCATGCTAAGATATTGTTCGATTTTTTGCACAGAGTAGGTGCGAAAAATCATAATCATTTATCTTTCTATCACTCTAAAACAACAAGTAACCTTGCGTATGGGTTACCACTGTACAAGGATTTTTTATGCCAATTATTACTTTACCTGACGGTTCACAGCGTCAGTTCGACCATCCGGTTTCCGTATTAGACGTTGCCCAAGATATTGGTGCGGGTCTTGCCAAAGCAACCATTGCAGGGCGTGTCAACGGCGAGCGCAAAGATGCTTGCGATCTGATAAGCCAAGACAGCAAACTGGAAATCATCACTGCCAAGGATGAAGACGGTCTGGAAATTATCCGTCACTCGTGCGCCCACTTATTGGGACACGCCATCAAACAACTGTTTCCGACCGTGAAAATGGCGATCGGACCGACCATTGACAACGGCTTTTATTATGATGTTGATCTAGACCGCTCTTTGACCCAAGACGATTTAGACGCATTGGAAAAAAGAATGCTGGAGCTGGCGAAAACTGATTACGAGGTGGTCAAAAAAGTGGTGAGCTGGCAACAAGCTTATGACACTTTCAAAGCGCGCGGCGAAGCGTATAAACTGGCGATTTTAGATGAAAATATCGAAAAAACTGCGACACCGGCGCTGTATCATCACCAAGAATATGTGGATATGTGTCGTGGGCCGCATGTGCCCAACATGAGATTCTGCCACCATTTTAAATTGCAAAAAGTGGCAGGCGCTTATTGGCGTGGCAACAGCGACAACAAAATGCTGCAACGGATTTACGGCACCGCCTGGGCGGATAAAAAACAGTTGGCTGCCTATTTGCAGCGTTTGGAAGAAGCGGCAAAACGCGATCACCGCAAAATCGGCAAAGCGCTGGATCTGTATCACATGCAAGAAGAAGCGCCGGGCATGGTGTTTTGGCACAATGATGGCTGGACGATTTTCCGTGAATTGGAAACTTTTGTCCGCACTAAATTAAAACAATATGATTACCAAGAAGTGAAAGGTCCATTTATGATGGATCGGGTGTTGTGGGAGAAAACCGGTCACTGGCAAAACTACGCTGATTTGATGTTCACCACTCAATCAGAAAACCGCGAATATGCGATCAAACCAATGAACTGCCCTGGTCATGTGCAGATCTTCAATCAAGGCTTGAAGTCTTACCGCGATCTGCCGTTGCGCATGGCAGAATTTGGTTCTTGCCACCGTAACGAACCGTCCGGCTCGTTGCATGGTTTAATGCGGGTGCGTGGTTTCACTCAAGACGATGCGCATATTTTCTGTACCGAAGATCAAGTGGAAAGCGAAGTGACCGCTTGTATCCGCATGGTGTACGATATTTACAGCACCTTTGGTTTTACCGATATTCAGGTCAAACTGTCGACCCGCCCGGATTCGCGTATCGGCTCTGATGAAATTTGGGACAAAGCTGAAGAAGGCTTGGCGAATGCGTTGAAACACAACGGCTTGGCGTATGAAGTGCAAGAAGGCGAAGGCGCATTTTACGGACCAAAAATTGAATTTGCGCTGCGTGACTGTCTGGATCGCGAATGGCAGTGTGGTACGATTCAGTTAGACTTCGCCTTACCGGGACGTCTAAATGCCTCATATGTGGCAGAAGACAACGACCGTCGTGTACCGGTGATGATCCACCGTGCGATTTTGGGTTCAATTGAACGTTTTATCGGCATTATCACTGAAGAATATGCTGGTTTCTTCCCGGCATGGCTGGCGCCAGTGCAAGCGGTGGTGATGAACATCACCGATTCGCAAGCGGATTATGTGCAGCAAGTGGTGAAAAAACTGTCTGATGCCGGTTTGCGAGTGAAATCTGATTTACGAAACGAAAAAATCGGCTTCAAAATCCGCGAACACACCCTACGCCGTGTGCCGTATATGTTGGTTTGCGGTGACAAAGAGATCGAAGCCGGCAAAGTCGCTGTCCGCACCCGCAAGGGACAAGATCTTGGCTCAATTGATGTCGATGAATTTGTACAAATCTTAAAAACACAAGTTTATCAACGAGAATTGAAGTTGTTGAACGAAGAGTAATCTTTCTTATGATAGGAAAAAGGCAAGTTGGACTTGCCTTTTTTATATAAAGCGTGAAGCTATTCCCTATCGACGCTGTCAAATCTGGCTGATAATCTCCGACAATATTTCGGCACGATTTCGGTTGCCGCACCATAATAAGCTTGTTTAAAAGCAGAGCGACCTTTGCTGGGTTCGAGATTCAATTCAACGGTGGTGGCATTGGCAAAATTGGCTTCTTCGACAAAGCCGGCGGCGGGATAGACATTGCCACTGGTGCCGATGGCGATAAAATAATCACACTGCTGTAGTGCTTGGTAAATCCGTTGCATTTCAAATGGCATTTCGCCGAACCAGACAATATGCGGGCGCAAGTCGCCACCGCACTTTGTGCAACGATCGGTTGTGGCGATGTCCTGCTGCCATAGATAGACGCTGGCACAGCGTTGACACCGCACTTTGAGTAATTCACCGTGCATATGGATCAAATTTTTGCTGCCGGCACGTTCGTGCAAATTGTCGACATTTTGTGTGATTAACAATAAATCATTGCCCAACTTTTGCTCCAATTCGGCTAACGCATAATGCGCAGCGTTTGGTCGAATCTCACTTTGCTGTAATTGTTGACGGCGTTGATTGTAAAAGCGCTGCACTAATTCGGGATTGCGTTGAAAACCTTCAGGCGTGGCGACATCTTCGATACGGTGTTCTTCCCATAAGCCCTCACTGGCACGAAAGGTGCGGATTCCGGATTCGGCAGAAATGCCGGCACCGGTCAGTACCACGACTTTGGGGGTAAAAGTGCGGTTTGTCATCGGATTACACCTGTTTTTGCTCGCGTAACTGGCGTAAAATCCGTTTCATTTCTGCATCCAATTCGGCGCTCAGACGTAGCGTTTCACCACTTTTAGGGTGTTCAAAACGAATTGCATAAGCATGCAGGAATAAGCGGTTTAAACCGAGTTGTTGCATTTGCTGGTCGAAATCCTGATCGCCGTATTTGCTGTCCATTGCAATCGGATGTCCAGCATATTGGGTATGCACCCGAATTTGATGTGTCCGTCCGGTGACCGGCATTGCTTTGAGTAATGTGGCTTGTTCAGCATAACGCTCTTCAATGCTGAAGCGGGTTTCCGATGGTTTGCCTTGTTCGCTGACCCGTACAATCCGCTCGCCGCTCGCCAATTCGTTTTTATTGAGCGGGGCATTAATCACTTTGCAGTGGGATTGCCACTGTCCGCGCACCAGTGCCAGATACTCTTTTTGAATGGTTTTGTCGCGCAATTGTTGGTGTAGATGGCGTAAAGCCGAACGCTTTTTGGCAACCAGCAAAATGCCGGAGGTGTCGCGATCCAAACGGTGAACCAATTCAAGAAAACGTGCTTCAGGACGCAGGCTGCGTAGCGCTTCGATCACGCCGAAACTCAGTCCACTGCCGCCGTGCACCGCCATGCCGGACGGTTTGTTGAGCACCAACAACACGTCGTCCTCAAACAGAATTTGCTGTTCCAGTTGTGCGACTTGGTGCAGCTTGTTAGAAATCGGTGCTTGCTCTTTCTCTGCGATTTTAACCGGTGGAATCCTGACAATATCATTGGCTTGCAGCTTATATTCCGCTTTTATCCGTCCTTTATTGACCCGCACTTCGCCCTTGCGGATAATCCGGTAAATCATGCTTTTGGGTACGCCTTTCAACTGGCTTAGCAGGTAGTTGTCAATCCGTTGTCCGGCTTGATCGGCATCGATGGTTTGAAAGCGTACACTTGGTGGCATGCTGTTAGTTTTAGGTTGCTCAATGGTCATAATGTGGCAATATCATCCTTTCACTTGAATTTGGGTTTATTATAGAGAGAAAGTGACAGAAATAGCAGAAGAAATGTGATTTTGTTACAAATTTATCTTATCTCACCTTGCCAACCCGCCCTATAAAGTGAAATAATGACACGTTTTTATTGTGGGGGCATAGCAATCCTCTGACATAAATTAAAATTGAAAAAAGAATTTGCCGTTTGACGGCATCTGGCCGCCGATGAATGCAACAATCAGTGTAAGACATTTCAATCTGCGGTTGTCATGATGGATAACGTTCGTCCGCTTGCAAAATATAAACTATAGTATTTTGTTTTTACTAATTAAATGATTTTGGCATTAGTAATATCATCAATGCACCTGAGCATAGACAGTCGTGAGATTGACTGTAGCAGACAGACACAAGGTCGATGATAAAGCCCAGTACGCAGGTTATCCGTTTGAGAATTAAGCAAAATAATAGAGTATCAACAACAATGAAAAGAATGTTAATTAATGCAACTCAAAAAGAAGAGTTGCGTGTTGCGCTGGTTGATGGACAGCGTTTGTTCGACTTGGATATTGAAAGTCCGGGACACGAGCAGAAAAAAGCCAACATTTACAAAGGAAAAATCACCCGGGTTGAACCCAGCCTTGAAGCGGCGTTTGTGGATTACGGCACTGACCGCCACGGTTTCTTGCCACTGAAAGAGATTGCGCGTGAATATTTCCCGCAAGGTTATTCATTTCAAGGTCGCCCAAATATTCGCGATGTGCTGAAAGAAGGACAGGAAGTCATTGTTCAAGTCAGCAAAGAAGAGCGGGGTAACAAGGGGGCAGCATTAACCACCTTTATTTCGCTAGCTGGCAGTTATTTGGTAATTATGCCGAATAATCCGCGTGCCGGCGGCATTTCACGCCGTATCGAAGGCGATGAAAGACAAGAGCTGAAAGATGCGTTGAGTTCATTAGACGTACCGGACGGTGTTGGTTTGATCGTGCGCACTGCCGGTGTCGGCAAATCGCAGGAAGAATTGCAGTGGGATTTGAAAGTGCTGCTGCATCATTGGGATGCGATTAAACAGGCGTCTGAGTCTCGTGCAGCACCGTTTTTGATCCATCAAGAAAGTGATGTGATCGTGCGGGCGATCCGCGATTATTTGCGGCGTGATATTGGTGAAATCTTGATCGACAGTGCCAAAGTATACGAAAAAGCCAAAGCACACATCAAGCTGGTACGTCCTGATTTCATCAACCGTATCAAGCTGTATCAAGGCGAAGTGCCGCTGTTTAGCCACTACCAAATTGAATCGCAAATCGAATCTGCGTTCCAACGTGAAGTGCGGTTGCCGTCTGGTGGTTCAATTGTCATTGATGTAACCGAAGCCTTGACCGCAATCGATATCAACTCGGCGCGAGCAACCCGCGGTGGCGATATTGAAGAGACCGCACTTAATACCAATTTGGAGGCGGCTGACGAAATTGCACGCCAATTACGCTTGCGTGATTTAGGCGGTTTGATCGTGATCGACTTTATTGATATGACCCCGATTCGTCACCAGCGTGAAGTGGAAAACCGCATGCGTGATGCGGTGCGCCAAGATCGTGCTCGGATTCAAATCAGCCGTATTTCGCGTTTTGGTTTGTTGGAAATGTCACGTCAACGTCTGAGTCCATCATTGGGCGAATCCTCACATCACATCTGCCCACGTTGTCAAGGCACCGGTAAAGTGCGTGATAACGAATCGTTGTCGTTGTCGATTTTGCGTTTGTTGGAAGAAGAAGCATTAAAAGAAAATACCTCACGGGTGCATACCATTGTGCCGGTGGAAATTGCCTCTTATTTGCTGAATGAAAAACGCAAAGCGATTTACAGCATCGAAAAACGACACGATGTCGAAGTGATTGTGGTGCCAAATGAGCAGATGGAGACACCGCACTTCTCGGTGTTCCGTTTACGTGATGGCGAAATCAGCAATACCTTAAGCTACAATTTAAGCAAATATCATGCTCAAGATGATGATAATGCCACTGCTCACAACAACGAAGAAAACCTGCTGACTCGTAGCCAGCCGTCCGACAGTGCGGTGGTGACGGTGGAATCGGTGTTGGAAAAAGCCGCTGCTGGCGAGTTGAATATGCCGACGGCTGCACCAATGCCGACGGCAGAAGTGGTCGCTCCTGCGCCGCAAGCATCGTTACTCAGCCGTTTGTTTGCCAAGCTAAAAGGGTTATTCGTCAGTGAAGCCGAACCTGAAGCTCAGAAAAAAACAGATGAGAAAGCGCCACGTCGTCGCAACAATGAGCGCAATGGTGATCGTCGCAATAACCAGAACCGTAATCGTCGTCGCAATGACCGTAGCGAGCGTGATAACAGCAATAGTGATCGCCCAGCCAATGAACGCTTAAGCAAAACCGAGAATAAATCGGATAGTGCCGCAAAACGTAACAATGAGCGCAACAATGAGAAAGAGGTGGCGGAAAGCAGCGATAATGCGGTTAAAAATAACCGTAATGATCGTAAGCGCTCCAACCGTAAACGGAATGATGTTACGACTAACGAAGCGCTTGAAAGTACGGATTTGGTGGAAAAATCCAAAGCATTGAGTGACAGTGCCGAGCAGCCGGCGGCGGTTCGTCGTGAGCGTCGTAACTTGCGTAAAAAAGTGCGTTTAAACGCAGATGTTGAGCAAGTTGCAGCGGATCAAACGGATTCTGAACAAGCTCCGGCTATCGAACCTGTCATTGAAAGTGCGGTTGCGCCATTGGTAGCAACAGCACCAGAGCGAGATCTACCGCTGGATTCGGTCGCAGTGGATAGTAATATTGAAGCATTGGAGCTGGCAGAAGATACATCGGAAGTAAAAGAAGAGTTGCGTCAACGCAATTCGCGCCGTCGCCGTTTACCTCGTCATTTGCGTACCGGCAGCCAACGCCGTCGTCGCCAAAGTCAAACCACAACCACGCAGGCTGCGGCAATGCCGTTATTTGCGGCGGTTGCTTCGCCTGAATTGGCAAGCGGTAAAGTGTGGGTTGATATGCAATATGTGAATAAAACACAAGACGGTCATGGTTTACTCCGTGATGAAAGCAACGCGCCTTTTGTGCCGGTAGAAACGCTGTTGCAACAAGAACAACAAGCGAAAGTCGAAGAAATAAAACTAGAGCAAGCAAAACCAGAAAAAAGTGCGGTCGAAGTGCTAAGTACACCAGCAGTCTCTTTGCTTGTTGATAGTGAAAAAAGCGCACAACCGTTAGGTTTTGTTACTCAGGCGGCTAATGAGTCGGTTGAGAAGAAAATTAAAGCCTCTATCGCAGAAGCGGAAGCCGAAGCGGAGCGGGATCTCAAATCGGTTGCGCCTGTTGTAACTTCATTGCCGGAAGCCTCGCCAGAACTCTCCGTGGAGACTCAGCAAGTGGTTTCAGCATCGGAACCTGTTGTACAAGTGCTTTTCGGTACTTATTCGAAAGTGACACATACTCGTTCGGCAATGGCGCAAGCCCCTTCTTTTGCGCCACAGCCAGCGTTTGAAATCGTGCAATGGCAAGAATCGCGCTACCATTTCCATGGTAAAGGTGCTGCCGGACACAACAGCGCCAGCAGCCATGTTTTTGCAGCGCCGACCCAAGCCAAACATGATTAATTAAAGGCAAGCGGTCTAACACCATACAACCTCTATCTGTTATGCGGATAGAGGTTTTTTCTGGGCAGTTGAAAAATCAGAACCGCTCTTTTACCTTTGGCAGTAAAAAATAGCGTAATAATTTGTTATACTGAACGCCAATTCAGAGACAGAAAATAAGGTAAAAATCCGGTGGCAAACGAAAAGACGCATTTTGCGGCAACAGGCGATAAGTCTGGACAGAAAAAAATCGAGCAAGCGATGACACCGCATTCAATCGAAGCTGAACAGGCGGTTTTGGGCGGGCTTTTATTAAGTAATGATCAGTGGGAAGAGGTGATCGAGCATGTGATCGCTGATGATTTTTATACTTACGGGCACCGCTTAATTTTTAACCAAATGGAACATTTGGCACGCCTCGATCAACCGATTGATATTATTACCCTTGATCAAGCATTGAAAAACAAAGGTATTATCGATGATGTCGGTGGTTTTGCCTATCTTGCTGAATTATCCAAAAACACCCCAAGTGCTGCCAATATTTTGGCGTATGCCGATATTGTGCGTGAAAAAGCGGTGTTGCGCGAGCTGATTTCAACGGCACATAAAATTGCTGAAAGTGGCTACAGTCCGAAAGGGCAGCCGGTGAAAGAGGTATTGGACGAAGCAGAGCGAAAAATCTTTGAAATCGCTGAAAAACGCAATGGCAGTAATGAAGGTCCGAAAGGGGTATTGTCGATTTTGGATAGCACGTTAGACAAAATTGAACTGTTGGCAAAATTGAAAAATAAGAACGGTGTCACCGGCGTATCAACCGGTTTTTCCTCGTTAGATCGCAAAACGGCAGGGTTGCAGCCTTCGGATTTGATTATTGTCGCTGCCCGTCCGTCGATGGGTAAAACCACGTTTGCCATGAACCTGTGTGAAAATGCGATGATGGGTGAAAGCAAACCGGTGTTGGTGTTCAGCCTTGAGATGCCGGCGGATCAAATTATGATGCGGATTTTAGCGTCGATGTCACGGGTCGACCAAACCAAAATCCGTACCGGTCAAATTGAAGATGAAACCGAGTGGGCGCGAATCAACAGTACGGTACAAATGTTCAGCGATAAACCGAATTTGTTTATCGACGACTCTTCCGGCTTGACCCCAACCGAACTGAGAGCCCGAGCGCGACGAATTTATCGTGAGCATGGCGGTTTGAGCCTGATTATGGTGGACTATTTGCAATTGATGCGCGCGCCCGGTTATCAGGATAACCGCACGTTAGAGATTGCCGAGATCTCGCGCTCGTTGAAAGCGCTGGCAAAAGAGCTACAAGTGCCGGTGGTTGCGCTGTCGCAGCTGAACCGTAGCTTGGAGCAACGTGCTGATAAACGTCCGGTCAATTCTGATTTGCGTGAATCGGGATCTATTGAGCAAGACGCAGATTTGATTATGTTTATCTATCGTGACGAGGTGTATCATGATAACAGCGAAATGAAAAATATTGCTGAAATCATTATCGGTAAGCAACGGAACGGTCCAATCGGCAAAGTGCGGTTGATGTTTAACGGGCGTTATTCTCGTTTTGACAATTATGCCGGCCCTGAATATAACGAAGAAGATTAAGAGGTTAGGGTGAAAACAGCAACTGCAACGATTTCATTGTCTGCGCTGCAACACAATTTGCAACAGGTGAAGCGCTTAGCACCAAACAGCCGTATTTTGGCGATTGTTAAAGCCAATGGCTATGGGCACGGCATGCTACAGGTTGCCAAAGCGGTGCAGCCATACGCAGATGGCTATGGTGTGGCACGTTTGGCAGAGGCTCTGGCACTACGGCAGCAGGGGATTGAAAAACCGATTTTATTATTGGAAGGATTTTTCAGCGCCGATGATTTACCGCATTTGCTCATCCACAATATCGAGACGGTAGTGCATAGCAAATATCAACTACAAGCGCTGGAACAAGTACTGGAACAAACACCGGAAAGTGCGGTATTAGACCGTAAAATAAAAGTTTGGCTTAAAATCGATAGCGGCATGCACCGTTTAGGGGTATCGTTAGCAGAAGTCGATACGTTTTATCAACGTTTGCAACGCTGCCCGAATGTGCAGCCGCAGATTAATTTTGTTAGCCATTTCAGCCGTGCCGAAGAGTTGAAGTGCGGTTACAGTGAAATTCAGTTGCAGCGCTTCCAACAGGCGTGCGCCGATAAAGAGGGGGAGCGCAGTCTTGCCGCATCGAACGGAATTTTATACTGGCAAGCCTCACATTTTGACTGGGTGCGGCCAGGGATTATCTTATATGGTATTTCGCCGACTAATGATCAGCTTGCGACAGAATATGGTTTGCAACCGGCGATGACGTTCAGCTCTAGCCTGATTGCAGTGCGTGAACATCCGGCAGGCGAGCCGGTTGGCTATGGTGGCGCATGGTTGAGCCAGAAAGACACAAAAATCGGCGTAGTCGCATTGGGGTATGGTGATGGCTATCCACGCGATGTGCCAGCGGGAACGCCTGTATTAATCAACGGCAAGCGTGTGCCGATTGTCGGCAAAGTGTCGATGGATATGATTACCGTCGATTTAGGTGCTGATAGCCGAGCGCAGGTGGGCGATGAAGTTATTTTTTGGGGCAAAGATTCGCAGCACAATGTGTTGCCGATTGAAGAAGTCGCGCGGCATATCGGGGTGATCAGCTATGAATTAGTGACCAAGCTGACCCCAAGGGTAATAATGGAATACAGATAGTAACAGAATATTAATTAACTCATGAGGTATTAAATGCAAAATATTAATCCGACTACAACCGCTGCATGGCAAGCATTGGCAGCACATAAGCAACAGCAGCAAGAGGTGACGATTGCGCAATTGTTTGCGCAAGAGAATAACCGTTTCGCCAATTATTCACTTTCATTTAACCAAGAAATTTTGGTTGATTTTTCTAAAAACCCGATTAATCAAGACACCTTAACGCTGTTGCGACAACTGGCAAACGAATGCGCCTTGCCGCAAGCAATCGAAGCGATGTTCAGCGGTGAAAAAATCAACCGCACTGAAAACCGTGCGGTGCTGCATACCGCACTTCGCAACCGCAGCAACACACCGGTGTTGGTCGATGGCAAAGATGTGATGCCGGAAGTGAATGCGGTGCTGGCGAAGATGAAAGCGTTTTGTGAGCGTGTGATTGGCGGCGAATGGAAAGGTTATACCGGCAAAGCGATCACCGACGTAATTAATATCGGTATCGGCGGCTCGGATTTAGGCCCTTATATGGTGACCGAAGCGCTGCGCCCGTATAAAAACCATCTGAATATGCACTTTGTCTCCAACGTGGACGGCACGCATATTGCCGAAACCCTGAAAAAAGTTAATCCGGAAACGACCTTGGTGTTGGTTGCCTCCAAAACCTTTACCACTCAAGAAACCATGACTAACGCACTTTCTGCGCGTGAGTGGTTCTTAGCTACGGCGCAAGATGAAAAACATGTAGCCAAACACTTTGCGGCATTGTCCACCAACGGCAAAGCAGTAGCAGAATTCGGCATCGACACCGCCAATATGTTTGAGTTTTGGGATTGGGTTGGCGGTCGCTATTCATTATGGTCAGCGATTGGTTTGTCAATTGCGTTGTCGATCGGCTTCGATAATTTTGAGCAGCTGTTAAGTGGTGCGCATGCGATGGATAACCACTTCCGCCATACCGCACTTGAGCAGAATATCCCTGCAACGTTGGCGTTAGTCGGCATTTGGAACAGCAACTTCTTGGGCGCAGAATCTGAAGCGATCCTGCCGTATGACCAATATTTGCACCGTTTTGCCGCTTATTTCCAGCAGGGTAACATGGAATCGAACGGTAAATTTGTGGCGCGTAACGGCGAAAAAGTCAGCTATCAAACCGGGCCGATTATCTGGGGTGAGCCGGGTACCAATGGACAGCACGCCTTTTACCAACTGATTCACCAAGGCACGCAGCGCATTCCGTGCGATTTCATTGCCCCGGCGCAGAGCCACAATCCGCTGGCGGATCACCACGCCAAATTGCTCTCCAACTTCTTTGCGCAAACCGAAGCCTTGGCATTCGGCAAAAGCCAAGCTGTGGTGGAACAAGAATTTTTAGACGCAGGCAAAACCTTAAACGAAGTGGCGCATATCGTGCCGTACAAAGTATTCGAAGGCAACCGCCCGACCAACTCGATTTTGTTGCAAAAAATCACACCGTTTAGCTTGGGCGCATTGATTGCGATGTATGAGCATAAAATTTTCGTACAAGGCGTGATCTTAAACATCTTCAGCTTCGACCAATGGGGTGTGGAGCTGGGCAAACAGCTCGCCAATCGCATTTTGCCTGAGTTAGAAAATGATCAAGAAATCAGCACGCACGACAGCTCGACCAACGGTTTAATCAACCAATTCAAAGCGTGGCGTTAACCGCATAAGGCAGATTAAAAATCCAATCACTGAGATAGTGGTTGGATTTTTTGTTATTTGGCAGCGCACTGGTTAGCTGATTTCTCCACGGCAAAAATCTCACGCCGCAGCGGATCAATCTGTGCCCGAATGCCAAAAGCAGTCGCTAAATTGTCCTCGGTCAGCACGCTTTGGGTTGCACCGCTGGCAATGATCTTGCCGTTGCCAAGCAAAATCACTTCATCACAGAAACGGTAGGCAAGTGAAAGGTGATGAATGGCGATCACACAAGTGCGGTCGGGCGTGAGGGCTTTCAGTTGCTGCATGATGTCGATCTGATAATAGGGATCGAGCGGTGCAATCGGTTCGTCTGCCAGCAGCAAAGGCGCCTCTTTTATACAGCAGCGTGCCAGTTGCACCCGTGCTTTTTCGCCGCCGGAAAGTTGTTTGAACGGTTTATCAAGCAGCGATGCTAGCGCAAATTTTTCTGCCATTGACCGCACTTTTTGCAACGCTTTATTGTGCGAGTGCGGTTGTAGTAAGCCGAGCGCAATCACATCATATGTTGATAAATCCCAATGAATCTGTGTGTTTTGGGCAAGATACGCCAATTGTTGGCTTTTTTCGTGTGGGCTGAGGTCGCTGAGTTTGCGGTGGTTTAGCCAAATCTGACCGCACTTTGTCGTCAAAATACCGGCAATGGCTTTCAGCAAGGTGGATTTGCCTGCACCGTTCGCTCCCATAATCCCAATCAATTTGCCTTGTGCAAACGTACAAGTAATATCTTGTAAGGCATAGGGAAAGCTGAGATTTTCAATTTTAATCACGATAGAGGCTCCGTTGTTGCTGCAGCAAAATCCAGATTAGGCACGGCGCACCGATCAAGGCGGTGAGTGTGCCGATATAAATATGTGAGAAAAACGGCAGATAGACAATGCTTAAATCGGCAACCAACAGCAGCAATGCGCCCAATAACCCACTGGTGATGTACAGTTGTGACGGGCGTTTTTTGAGTAACAGGCGGGCAAAGTGCGGTGCAATCAGGCCGATAAAACCAATGGTTCCGGTTTGCGGAATCACTGCGCCGACCAATAATGCCACGCCGAATGTCGTGATAAAAAAGCTCTTGTTGGGATCGATTCCCATGGTGCCGGCGGTTTCTTCGCCAAAAGTGAGCAGATCCAGATAATGTCGTTGGCGATATAAGCAAAAAATACCCAGTAAGATAATCGGTAACGATAACAATAAGGTGTCCGTTTTCGCCCATGCCAACGAACCTTGCAGCCAACGGTACAGCTCCGCCAATGCCCATGGGCTTTGGGCGTTGGAAAGCAGCAACGCAATGGCGGAAGCGAGCAGCATATTCACCGCCACCCCGCTTAAAATCATCATTGTCGTGCCATGATTTTTAGCGATCAGATAAACCAATAAAAAACTCAACAAGGCACCGACCACACCGCCTAACAATAACAGGCTCAAGGGGGCGGAAAAGTAATATAAAATAAACACGCTGGTGGTGGTGGCGCCGTTGGCGCTGCCTAATAAACCGGGGCTGGCAAGTGGATTTTGGAAGATGCCCTGCATTGCATTGCCGGCAAGCGCTAAACTGGCGCCGGTCACGATCGCCAAGCCGAGGCGCGGCAAGCGGATTTCCCACAGCACTAAGTCGCGCATATCGCTCAGCACGCCTTCAGCATTGCGTAAAGCGGCAAAATCGCCGAGTTGGTAATACATAGACGCCGTGCTGATCCCCAGCAACAGCACGAGCAGTAACAGATTCAGTTTATTCATGTTTTTCATTTAATTGTTGATAAAGTTACTGTTGATAAAGCAACTGTTGATAGAGTAACGCTGCTCCCTGCCACACCCCGTGATCGAAACAGTAGGTATATTTCAGCGGTGCGCTGGCTTGCGCGCGAGATTGAAACAACTGCTGCAACAACGGATGGGAAAGTAGTTCCGCTTGCGTGTTATAACCCTGTTTGTCGCTTAGCGCAATCAGGAAATTGGGCTGACTGCGCACAACCTGTTCCAGTGAAAAATTTTGTGCGCTGAGATGACTTTTCAGCGGGGTCAGCCCAAGCAGTTTTAATAGCGTTTGATATTGCGGCAAATCGCTTTCTACCACGCCGGTATCGGATAAAATCAGGGTTTCAGTTAATGCTTGATTCAAATTAAAATTTTGGGCTTGTAATGTGGCGACTAACTGCTCGGCGTGCGCTTGATTATGGGTGATTTCGCCCAATTGCAAGATAAACGCAAACAGTTGCTCCGGTGTCTGCGGACTGTCGTTGACCGGGATAATTTTCACGCCAAGCTGTTTTAGCGCAGCAGCCAGTTGCGGATAAAACTGTTCATTGAGTAATACGGTTTTGTCTAAATAAGGCAAAAGTGCGGTCAAGTGCGGTTGCAGTGTCGGTTTGTCGTGATTTAGCTTATCCAACATCATCAGAGGATTGCTCGAATAAGGCGACATTGCCGCAATTTGCTCCGGACGAGCCAATTCGATCAGCAAGCGATCACTACACAACGTCAGCGAAACAAATTGCTCGGCGTGGGCAATCGGTACGCAAAGGCAAAGTGCGGTGAGAATTTTGATTGTTTTTTTCATTTGATGTTGTGGTAGGGTGAAATTGCCTCTCTAAAGCAGCCGCAAAGCGGCTGATCTATGCGT
>VDHG01000039.1 GCA_006228005.1 Testudinibacter crocodili | reverse complement strand
CAATCGGTTACGCATAGATAAGCGGCGTTGCCGCTCTATTAAATATTATTTTCCAAATACTCATGTCGATATCCAATCTCTTGATCTGAAAGCAATATTTTTATTTCATTCTCAAAACTGAGTGATTGATGGTATACTTTTTGATTTTTAATATAATCAATAACTTTTTGTTTGTCCTGTTGGCTATAAGTTAATGCACAATATCCTTTTGACCACGCATAAAAATCAGGGAATTCCATTTTGTGTCGTTCTAAAAACAAATGTGTGGCATTTTTGAGCTCTTTCACAAAATCCGCTAAAGCAATAGTAGAATGTAATTCAACCAGCAAATGCAAATGGTCGGGCATTCCATTTATTCGATATAGCACCGAATGACGTTCTTGGATAAACAACCAAATGTAACGATATAATATTTCTTCATATTTTTCCGTGATAGCAGGCACGCTTTGCTGTGTGCGAAAAATAATATGATAAAGCAAGCGAGTATAACTCATCGTTCATTCTCTTACAGCCGCAAAGCGGCTGATCTATGCGTAACCGATTG
>VDHG01000038.1 GCA_006228005.1 Testudinibacter crocodili | reverse complement strand
AAAAATCAACAGACCCTAGTTTAACTCGAAAAAACCGCACTTTGATTTTCAACTCAAAGTGCGGTCTGTTATTGAGTAAAGAGTAAATCAATATCCTAAAGCTGCCATGCCGACGGTCATATGCAAGCCGTAGAAAATAATTCTCGCCAGCAATTCCGCAGCGATAATCAGGAGCACGCCGATAAGCGGAAGTGCGGTATTGGCTTTTTTCACACCGACAGTCAGTAACAATAAGCCGATTGCGATTAATACAAAGCGGGTGATCATCACCGGCACGAATGACGGCACCAGATCCAATGCGTGGTGAATCGCACTGCTGATGCCGGCTAAATAATTGTATTGCTGATAAGTCACGATAACTGCTGCAATAAACGCCAGCCATGCAATCGTTAACAACAAACCATTCAGGCGTTCAGCCGCTTTGACACTGTTTAGCAGTGCCAATGCCAAGGTTGAGCCACCCAAAAGTGCGGTCAGCAGGAATGAAAGCGGTGTAAACGCTGAGTTCCAAGTCGGCACGGTCGGGATCATATACAGCTTAGACATCGCATAGATAAACGCTGCACCGACTATACTAACCACAATCAGTGCTAACGGACGCCAAATTGACGGTAGTTTAGCAGAAATACCCGATAACAAGCGCACTACAAAACCAAGTAGTGGCAGTTTTTGCCATGCTTGCGGTAATAAGCGTGCGGTCGCCAACGCCCAGTAGCCTGCACCGAGTGCAAAGAACGCCGAACCGGCGGCGATTTCGTTGCTTAAGCCGGAAGCACCGATACGATTCAGGGCATTAAAGGCACGCTGGGGTGAGCCTAGGTGCAGGGTTGAAAAAATAAAGCCAATCGCCATCAAGCCCCACAACACCGTCATCACATAATGTGTGCGTGTTGCGGCACGCTCGCTTTTTTCTGTTAACAATAACAGCATGAACACCCAAAATGCGCCAACCGCACTTTGTGCCAACACGGTGAAAAACACCAGAGGCCATTCGTGTAATCCCATTCCCATTTTACACCTCCTTCGGATTGGCTAAGAAACCGCTGCGATCGTCGCTCGGTTTCGCATTGTGATTCAAGCGCAGTGCGATATTCGGTTGCGTGTAGTGCGACGGCGGCAAAGGCGCCACATCTTTCAGCTCCCCATATTTGGCTTTCAGCTCATCCATCGGCAGCAGATCCAACGCTCGCAGCGGACAAGACTCGACACACATCGGCTTTTTGCCCACTTCAACCCGTTCAAAACAGCCGTCGCATTTGTTCATGCGCCCTTTGCTTGCGTCGTATTGCGGCGCACCGTATGGACACGCCATGCTGCAATATTTACAGCCGATACACACATCTTGATCAACTACTACAAAGCCGTCTTCCCGTTTGTGCATGGCACCGCTCGGACACACTTTGGCACACGCCGGATCGGCACAATGATTACACGAAATCGAGAGGTAGTACGAGAACACATCTTGCGTCCACGCCTCGCCCTCTTGCTTCCAACCGCCGCCGCAATATTCGTAAATACGGCGGAAACTGACATCCGGGGTTAAATCTTTGTAGTCTTTGCACGCCAGTTCACAGGTTTTGCAGCCGGTGCAGCGCTGCGAATCGATATAAAATCCATATTGTTTTGCCGTCATTATTCACCTCCCACACGGGCGACTTCAACCAAATTGGTATGTTGCGGATTGCCTTTCGAGAGTGGCGACGGACGCTGAGTGGTCAACACGTTAAAGCTGCCGTTTTGATCGATCCGTTGTCCGTCCGGCGTGTACCACGTTCCTTCCCCCATCGCAATCACGCCCGGTAAAATCCGTGGCGTCACATTCGCCATCACCCGAGTTTCACCCCGATCATTGAAGATACGTACCATTTCGTTATGTTTGATTCCACGTTTTTCCGCATCAATCGGGTTGATCCACAACGATTGCAGCGAGGCCTGATCCAATACATCAACATTAGCGTAAGTGGAATGCACTCGTGATTTAAAATGGAAGCCAACCAGCTGCAACGGATATTTCTCTGTTAATGGATCATCAAAACCTTCCACCGCGGGGGCATAAATCGGCAACGGGCTGATAATATCGCCCTCCGGCAGCTCCCAAGTGTCGGCGATTTTCGCCAAACGTTCAGAATAGACCTCTATTTTGCCCGACGGCGTAGTCAGCGGATTCGCCACTGGATCTTGGCGGAATTTTTTGAACGCCACCATATGCCCAGCCGGATCTTGTTGTTTGATGATGCCGCGTTGTCGAAATTCTTCAAAACTGATGTCTTGGAACAACGGATTTTTCTCTTGAGTTAGTTGATACAGATGGCGCAACCATTCTTCTTGGCTACGACCTTCGGTAAATGCCTCTTTTTTGCCCATTTTTTCCGCAATACCCGCCAGAATGTCATACACTGGTCTGCACTCAAATTGTGGTTCGATCGCTTGATCGGCAAAAATCACATACCCCATATTGCCCGCTGAGCCATCCATGCAAAAATCCGCCTGCTCGGAGGTGGTGCAGTCTGGCAGCAGAATATCGGCACATTTGGCGGTTGAGGTCATATGGTTGTCGATCACCACCAGCATTTCGCATTTGCTTTCGTCACTCAAAATATCTAAAGTGCGGTTGATGTCGGAATGTTGGTTGACAATACAGTTTCCGGCATAGTTCAAAATAAACTTAATCGGTTGATTCAGTTTTTCCGCACCTTTTAAGCCGTCTTTCAACGCGGTCATTTCTGCGCCGCGCACCACTGCATCAGTCCACATAAAGATCGGAATTTTAGCTTTGATCGGATTTTCGCCGACCGGCAAACGCACAAACGGAATACTGTAAAATCCTTCACGCGAACCACTGTTGCCGCCATTGATCCCCACATTACCGGTCAAACACGCCAACATTGCAATTGCCCGTGCCGCCTGTTCACCATTGGCATGGCGCTGCGGCCCCCAACCTTGGCAGATATACGCTGGTTTGGTGGTGGCAATTTCACGTGCTAAACGGATGATTGTTTCTTTTGGAATCGCAGTGATTTTTGCTGCCCATTCCGGCGTTTTGGCGGTTTGATCATCGCCTTCACCCAAGATATAAGCTTTGTAGTGCGCATTCGGCTTGGCTGAAGCCGGCAAGGTTTTTTCATCGTAGCCGACGCAGTAGGTATCCAAAAATGCTTGATCAACTAAATTTTCGCTGATCATCACATAAGCCATGCCCTCAACAAACGCCGCATCCGTGCCAGGACGAATCGGCACCCACTCGCCTTCGCGTCCTGAGGCAGTGTCGTTATAACGCGGATCGACCATAATCATGCGTGCTTTGGAACGCTCCATCGCCTGTTGTACCAAATAGGTCACTCCACCGCCGCTCATCCGAGTTTCTGCCGGATTATTGCCGAAATAGACCACTAATTTAGAATTTTCAATATCGGTCGGGCTGTTGCCAGCGTTGCTGCCGTACATAAACGGAATCGCTTCAAAGATTTGCGAATAGCTGTAAGTGCCGTGATGTCCCAAACAGCCGCCGATACTGTTCATAAAGCGGCTGGAAATACTTCTCGGCGGTGGGTATGAAGCAGCAACCGTCGCTCCCAGCGTGCCAGTGGCAAACGGCAGATAGAGGCTTTCATTGCCATGTTCAGCGATGATCCGTTGCAGATTAGCGGCAATTTCCGTAAAAGCTTCGTCCCACGAAATGCGCTTAAATTTGCCCTCGCCACGCTTGCCAACCCGTTTCATCGGGTATTTCAAGCGATCAGGATTGTACACCCGACGGCGCATTGAACGCCCACGCGCGCAAGCCCGCACTTGATGAAAATCACCGTAAACATCATCACCCAGATTATCGGTTTCCACATACTTGATCACACCGTCTTGCACATGCATCCGCAATGGACAGCGGCTGTGGCAATTTACCGTACAAGCGCTCCAAACCAGTTTCTCTTCCGCTTTACTACCAACCGTCACTGTGTCTCGCCCGCCTGCTGACACCGGCATTGGCACCGCACTTGCAGCCAAGGCGATCCCACTTAAAGCTGCACCGCCTTTGAGCAAACTGCGACGACTGGTCGCAAAACCCGGATCGTTTTTGGAATTTTTCTCCATAAAATCTCTCCCCACAAAATAAAAAAATCAAAAATAACCGAGGGGAATAATAGAGGATTTTATCTAACTAAAATTGATTAATATCAAATGAGAATAGTCACTACACTAAATCACAAGATCTTAAGATTTTTTATCACAACCTATTGATAAATCAATATGCATTTATTTATATAACGATTCGCAATAAATTTCTGTTAGAATCCGCAATCAGATCAACCAACATATCATTATTATGAACAACGCTATTTTACTCGGATTGTTTTCTTCATTATTTTTTGCCGCCACTTTTGTGCTCAATCGCAGTATGTCGCTGTCTGGAGGCGATGCGTGGTGGTCGGCGGCACTGCGCTTTGTGTTTATGCTGCCGATGCTGTATCTGCTATTGGGAATGCGGATAAAACGAAGTGCGGTTTACCGTGCAATTCGGCAGGCACCGATTGCGTGGTTATTGTGGTCAACGGTTGGTTTCGGCTTATTTTATCTGCCGCTGACACTCTCGGCGGATTATGCCTCGTCTTGGCTCGTCGCCAGTTCATGGCAGATTACCATCATCGCCGGTATTTTGCTGACACCACTGTTTGGGCAAGCCATTCCGCTGAGAAACCTGTTTTTTTCCTGCCTGATTGTGTTGGGAATTATCCTGCTGCAAATTGACAATCTACGCACGCTGTCGCTGCGTGAGAGCCTGTATCCGCTGCTGTTGATTCTGCTCGCCGCCTTTGCTTATCCGCTCGGCAACCGTAAAATGATGGTTTTGGTCGGCAACAGCCTGACCACACAACAGCGGGTTTATGGTATGGTGTTGTGTTCTATGCCATTTTGGCTGATTTGCATGACGATTGCCGGTGTCAACAGTGGTTTACCGCCTGTTAGCCAAGTAAGCCTATCCTTTATGGTAGCACTGTTTTCCGGCGTCATTGCCACACTGCTGTTTTTCAAAGCAACCGAATTGGTGAAACACAATATGAAACAGTTGGCGGTGATTGAAGCCACCCAAGCCGGTGAAATCTTGTTCACCCTGCTTGGCGGCGTATTGTTGTTAAGCGACCCAATGCCGAGTGGCTTGGCGTTCGCCGGTTTATTGATTGTGGTTTTTGGCATTTTTATCAATGGTTTTGCGACTAAAGTCTAAAAAATGGTCATATTCCAAGCCGCTGAGTATTTATTTTAATGCTAAAATCATTCATACTAACGCCCGTTTTTTAGCAACATTTTTTATTTAATCTGAGGAATATTTATGTCTAATACCACAAATAGTTATGCCAATCCGGGCCCATTAGGCTTATGCGGTTTTGCCTTGACCACTTGGTTATTGTGCTTAATCAACGGTGGCTTTTTTGATACTCAATCACTCGGTTTGGTGATTGCTATGGCATTTGCCTTCGGCGGCACCGCGCAAGCCATTGCCGGGATTATGGAGTTTAAAAAAGGCAACACTTTCGGCTTCACCGCATTTATCAGCTACGGCGCATTCTGGTGGTCCTGGGGCTTGTTCGTTGCCTTTTTCAAAGGGGAAACACCTGCAACATTCGTTGCATGGTATTTAGCCGCTTGGGGCACGTTCACTCTGATGATGTTTATCGCCACCCTTGCCAAACCACGTGCACTGCAAGCGATTTTCTTCTTCCTGACCCTGACTTTCTACGCTTTGGCAATCGGCGACGCCACTGCTAACCACACCATTGTCAATGTTGGCGGCTACTTGGGATTGATCACCGCACTTTGCGCATTCTATTTAGCTGCTGCAGAAGTGATCAACGAATCTTACGGCAGAACAGTATTGCCAATCGGTGAGAAAAAATAATCTAGTTTACAAAAATTATTTGATAAGATTTGATGAGGCAAAGTAGCAACGGTGTTTCAAACAGTTGCTACTTTCATCATATCAATCGTATATTCTAGAGTCTGTTAATATTTGCTATTCAACCATTTTCTGCGGTGCTGGTGCTAGCATACGTTTGTGATGAGAGCGGTTGTGCCAAAAATCAATCTGTTTTTGTGCCGGTACAGATACCGTTTCGCCACGCAAAAAAGCATCAATTTCTGCATAACTGACGCCCATTTCATCTTCATCAGTTTGCCCCTGCCACAACCCGGCACTCGGTGCTTTGTCTAACACCGCCTGCGGCACACCAAGCAACCGCCCTAATTCAAACACCTGTTCTTTGCGCAATTGCACCAACGGCACAACATCAACGCCGCCATCACCATACTTAGTGAAATAACCGGTATGCCATTCTGCCGCATTATCAGTGCCGACCACGATTGCCTGTTGATTTTGCGCCGCTGCATACAGGGTTATCATGCGTAACCGTGCCTGCACATTGCCGGCAATCACATTCTGCCGCTCGGCATCATCACGGAACAGTGGCTGCATACTTTGCATAAAAGTGCGGTAACTAGGACTAATAGAAGCTTCAATCACCGTACAACCCGCACTTTTTGCAACCGCATAAGCATCGGCAATATCTTGGGCAGAAGTCGTATCCGACGGTAAAATCAACCCCTGAACCGGCGCACCGGTTTTCATCAATAAATTCACCCCTACTGCCGAATCTATGCCGCCACTAATGCCGATCACATAGCCTTTCGCACCATAAAAATGGCGTTGCTGCTCCAACCACTCTACTAAATAATCTGCATATTGTTGCAACGTCATATTATTCCTCTCGTTCAGCATGTTGTTCAGCGGCGTATCGCACTGGCTGTAAACGCGGGTTAAACTGGTAGCGCCGCCCTTGTTTGGCTTGCTCTTTGCCGTTTAAGCGAACACAATCACCGGTAAAGCCAATATTCACTTTCAGCAAATTAGAGCCAACACCGTAGGAGTCAACTGGTGTTTCCAGTTGCTCAAATAAACGGATTTTTGTCGAGTCAAAGCCACCACTGACGATAATTTTTACATGCTGAAACCCTTCGGCATCCAGATGGCGACGCAACAATTTAATTAAGCGCGGATTGGTGCCGCGCAAATCGTATTGTCCGAACTCATGTTGATTTCTCAGGAAATATTGATCCACCATATTGGCAGAAGTGTCCACCCGCACACCATATAATTTGTTACCGAAATGGCGCGCCACCTTGAGTGAATCTTCAATCACATCATTATTATAGTCCACCAGCGCAACCAAATTATCTTCAGGAAACGTTGCCAAATAGGCTTCGCACGCCTGAATTAAGTTACCGTTGAACAACTGAATCAGCGCATGTGGCATCGTGCCGACACCGTCACTGCCCCACCATTCATTCATTGCATAGGTTGCCTGCGCACTCATGCCGCCAATATAAGCGGCATAGCCGTCACCAGCTTGCTGTGAAAAATGGTCATCGCGATCACCCATAAAGATCACTTGCTTACCACTTGCCGCCTGCACCACGTTATAAACGTGTGTTGCCACCGATGTGCGTCGTGCTAAAATCCCATCGATGATGCCTTCCAGATAGCCAAAATCCTCATAATAGCCTTCCACCATCAACACGGTTTCAAATGGTGAGATTTTATCGCCATCATTCAACGCCCAGATTTTAAGGTTTTGCGGATAAGCGGCAAAAGTATGCAGCAGTGCAATCGCTTCATCCATGCCGCACACAATCGCTTCATTTTTTTGAAAAAATTGCATACTCACGGTTTGTCGGGGGATACGATTTGCGACAATTTTGCTGGTTTTCAAGAAATAAACCGCTGAAAACCAACCATCTTTAATCCGCGGATCAAACTTAAAAGTGCGGTTTGTCAGCCTCGCCAACTTCCCTTTTTGTTTCAGCTCAAATTCTTTTTCACACATTACGGTTCTCAACTCAATCAAAATAAAAAGTATATGCTACAAAAAATAGATTTTGTTTAATTTGAACCTTTTTTCTGTATTAATCAAGCTTTATTTTTATAAAAGTAGAACCAATCTCGAAAAATAGAACCAATCGAAAAACACGAAAATAGCTAGAGCGGTTAACCTGCCCTATTTTTCACCATTGCCGAGCAAATAGGCAAATCTTTCCGTCAGAGGGTTGGCTTCTAGGGCAATTTTAGTCGCCACGGTCAGTGGCACCGAGAGGAACATACCGACCATGCCAAGCAACCATCCCCAAAAAATAAGTGAAATAAATACGACCAATGTCGACAATCCCAAATGTTTTCCCATCACTTTCGGTTCTACAACATTGCCAAATATTGTATTCACTAAAAAATATGCCACGATAACTAAAATACCTTCAACCGAGCCATTAAGAATAAAAGCCTGTATCACCACCGGAATCGCAGCGATAATCGATCCAATATTTGGAATATAATTCAATAGAAAGGCAACACTTGCCCATAAAATGGCATATTGAATATTCAGTAATTTCAATATGATATAAATAGATGCTCCGGTAAGAATACTGACTAATGTTTTGATCGATAAATAGCGGATAACACTGTCAATAACCCGATAAACGTCACTTTTCAGCTGGATTTGTTCTCCTCGTGGTTGATTACTGACCAAATAAGTCAGTTTTTGTTTTGCCAGTGGAATTTCAAGCAGCATAAACACCACGATTAGGAACAATACAAAAATATTACTCAACATGCCAGACAACTGTCCTAGCATATTACTCATAAAATTCATCAGTGTATTTGGATCTAGACTTTCCAATATTCTCTTTCTCGGCAGTAGTGCTGAAATATTGTATTTCTCGGTTAATGTGGTCAACCAGCCCACTTTTTCAGATAACAGAAGCTTATATTGTGGCACCGACGCGGTAAATTCAGTTACAGAAGCTCCGACTAAGGTTGCAAAAACACTGAAAAGGGTAAAAATAAAACAGAGCAACAGGGTAATTGCAAGCCATTGCGGAACTTTATAATCAATCATTTTTTTTATTAAAGGAGAGCAAGCAATCGCAATAAATAAAGCCAATAGCAGCGGAGTGATGATGTCCGCTGCTGCTTTTATGCCCGCTAAAATAATAATTATACAAGCCGCTGTGAATATCAATTGAAGTGACGGATTATCATTTTGTATAATTTTTGGTAACACATTTTTAGACTTCATTTCATCATATCCTTTTCATCGTGACTAGGGGCTGTCTGACTGTCTATGATTGTACCTTATTTTATTACTGGAATTGCATTTATTCATTTTTAAGCATAAAAAAACCCGGACTAGCCGGGTTTTAGAAATGATAGAACAAGTGCTATATTACATAGCGACTGTTTTTGCACCTTGAACCGCAACTTCTACACGGCGATCTGGGGCTAAACAAGCGATCAACGCTTTGCGTCCTTTCACCGTGTCACAGTTGCTGCCGGTTACTGGGTTAGCTTTACCGTAACCTACTGCAGTTACGTTAGCTTGATCAACACCTTTAGAAACTAAGTAGTTCGCTACGGTTTCAGCACGTTTTTCAGATAATTTTTGGTTGTAAGCATCAGAACCGATACGGTCTGTGTAACCCGCTACATTGTAGTTAGGGCTTGCTAAACCTGAATTAGCTACTTCAGCAGTCATGCCGTCTAATGCTTCAGATCCGCCATTTTTTAAGCTGGATTTATTGAAATCAAACAATACGTCTGAGCTGAATGCGAATTTTTTAGTGATGATTTCAGGAGCTGCTGCAACGCCTTGACCGAAACGGTATGAAAGACCTGCAGTGACAGAACCGATATCTGGACGATAGTCAGTGGAGAATGAGTTGACTTTTTTACCAACATTATTTAACCATTGGTATTCAACACGCAATGCCAGTGAAGGCATAATCGCATATTCCAAACCACCGGCAAATACCGCTGAAGTTTGTAATTTGTGATCTCTTTCTACTGCTTCGCCTTTATAATCTGAACGAACTAATGCTGCACCCACACGAGCGTAAGCATCTAAGTCAGAAAGAATAGGATAGCTAGCTTTTAAGCTTAGGTGAGCACCGTGGTTAGTGTGTTTTGCTACTGTTTTACCTAATTCACGGATTTTAGCACGACCGAAATCATCGTAACCTAACTCAACTGCGAAGTTATCAGTGATTTGGTAACCACCGAAAACACCGTAAGTTACAGAGTTACGTAAGGTACCCATTGCTTCTGCTTGATCTTCAAATTGATTCAAGCCATCGTGGAAAGAAGCCCAACCTGCTTTAGCACCTGCATAGAAGGTGTTAGCTTGTGGTGCTGCTTGTGCTACAGATGCTAATGCTAAGCCAGAGATAGCTAATGCAATTGCAGTTTTTTTCATTTTGATGATCCTCTATTTGTTTTCATCTACGATACAAATTTTATAATAGTTAGAACCCACCAGCTTCAATTGAAGCCATAATTCTACTATTGAAAAAAATTGTATTTAAGTTTTGATTCACACCTGAATAAGCTGAATCGTCCCATACTCTTTATATAATAATGAATCCACTAGGTGAACTGAGTATCGCTAAATTATCCTAGTAGTCTCAAAGAAAATCAATACTTCTTACAAAAAATAGTTCTTTTTTTAAGCGGTTAAGTTAAAAAAAGTACTTTTTACCACTATTTTCACTGCTATTTAGCGATATAAAACCCGGCTACACCGGGTTTTTATTAAGCTAAAAACTGCTAGCAAACATTACATAGTGACGGTTTTCGCACCTTGAACAGATACTTCTACACGACGATCCGGGGCTAAACAAGCGATCAACGCTTTACGACCTTTCACCGTGTCACAGTTGCTGCCGGTAACCGGATTTGCTTTACCATAACCTACTGCGGTTACGTTAGTTTGCTCAACACCTTTAGAAACCAAGTAATTGGCTACAGTTTCAGCACGTTTTTCAGACAATTTTTGGTTGTAAGCATCAGAACCGATACGGTCTGTGTAACCCGCTACATTGTAGTTAGGGCTTGCTAAACCTGAATTAGCCACTTCTGTAGTCATACCATCCAATGCTTCAGAGCCACCGGCTTTTAAGCTGGATTTATTGAAATCAAACAGCACATCTGAACTGAAGGCAAATTTTTTGGTAACCACTTCAGGTGCCGCTACACCTTGACCGAAACGGTATGAAAGACCAGCCGTAACAGAGCCGACATCCGGACGGTAATCAGTTGACAATGAGTTAGATTTTTTACCGACATTATTCAACCATTGATATTCAACACGCAATGCCAAAGATGGGATGATTGCATATTCCAAACCACCAGCAAAGACGGCTGAAGTGCTTAAATCATGGCCACGACGTCCAGGGAACCCACTACCGACAAAACTGTCGTCATAAGTTTTGTAGTCAGAACGCACTAATGCCGCACCAACACGGGCATATACATCTAAATCTGCCAATACCGGGTAGCTGGCTTTCAACGTCAGGTGTGTACCATGAGCAGTGTGCTTACCGATAGTTTGTCCTTTATATTTCACTTTGTTACGACCAAAATCATCATAACCCAGCTCAACGGCTAAATTATCAGTAATTTGGTAACCACCGAACACCCCGTAAGTTACGGAGTTACGTTGATGACCTGTTTTTAAGCCATCTAGACGCTCAAACTGAGTCAACCCGTCATGATAAGATGCCCAACCGGCTTTTGCACCGGCATAGAATGTGTTTGCTTGCGGAGCAGCTTGTGCGGCTGATGCCAAAGCCAAACCTGAAATAGCCAATACAATTGCAGTTTTTTTCATTTTAAATTTCCTCTTCGTTTAGTTGAGTTTTGACCGATCGATATATTAATTAAAAGTAATCGGTTAAAAGCGAACAGATCGAGTAAAATGTGAACCTCATTCAGTTCTATACCCAAATAGCGTTCTGAGTATACTTTTATTATTATGGTCAATTGCACTAAAATCAACCTAATTAGATTAATAATCTCAAATTTAGAGTAATTTTTAATCAAATTTACTAAAAAACAAACAATTTCGTTACATCAATAACATTTTTTTGGGCAATTCAATTGATTAATTTTTTATATTTTTGCCTTTTTTCTCCCCTTTTTCAGATTTTAATTATGCTATATTAATACAAACTTAATTGCTTAATGATTACTTAAACTCGGATACCAATCATGATACCCCGCTTGCACACCGTTCCTCGCTTAAATGATAGCACAGCAAACTATCTGGCCGCTCTGCGCCAACAAAACTTCGAAGGTGATATCGAGTCCAGTTATTCAGCACGTTTAAGTCTTGCGACGGATAACAGCGTCTATCAGCAGTTGCCGCAAGCCATTTTGTTTCCCAAAAGCGTAGCCGATATCGTGCGTTTAACCAAATTGGCACAACAAGATGAATTTTCAGCGCTAACATTTACCCCGCGTGGTGGTGGTACCGGCACCAACGGACAAGCACTGAATAACAATATTATTGTTGATCTTTCACGCCATATGAATCAAATTCTGGAATTTAATCCAGAACAACGCTGGGTGCGGGTGCAATCTGGTGTGGTAAAAGATCAGTTAAATCAATATCTGCAACCATTCGGACTGTTTTTTGCGCCGGAACTTTCCACCAGCAATCGCGCGACCATTGGTGGAATGATCAATACCGATGCCTCCGGGCAAGGCTCGTTGCAATACGGCAAAACCTCAGATCACGTTCTTGCATTAAAATCTGTCTTGGTTGACGGTCAAATATTAGAAACCGATGGCTTTGCAAGTACGGCACTGGAACAAGATAGCCTGCCACTGCCACTGCCAAAGCCAATGCGCCAACTGCACCAGCAAGTTTATCAACGTTGCAAACAAAACCGCAGCACTATTCTAAATGAGATACCGCAGCTCAACCGTTTCTTAACCGGTTATGATTTAAAAAACGTCTTTAACGATGATCTCAGCCGTTTTAATCTGAGTCGTATTTTGACCGGATCGGAAGGTTCGCTGGCATTTATTTGCGAAGCAAAACTTAACTTATTGCCCATTCCGAAATACCGCACTTTAATCAATATTAAATATAATACCTTTGATGCGGCGTTGCGTAATGCGCCATTGATGCTGCAAGCCAACGCACTGTCGGTCGAAACCGTCGATTCCAGCGTACTCAATCTGGCAAAACAAGATATCATCTGGCATTCAGTCAGCGAGCTATTGAGTGAAAATGCCGATAACCCGATTCTGGGTTTAAATATCGTTGAATTCGCCGGAAACCTAGAAAAAGCCGTTGAAAAACGGGTCAGCGCCCTATGTCAGATTTTGGACGAGCGAATTCGTACCCAACAAGACGGTATCATCGGCTATCAAATTTGCAGTGATCTCCCTTCCATTTTGAAAATTTATGCCATGCGAAAAAAAGCGGTCGGTTTGCTTGGCAACAGCAAAGGCGCGGCTAAACCGATTCCTTTTGTTGAAGACACCTGCGTGCCACCACAACATTTGGCTGATTACATCAGCGAATTCCGCGACTTACTTGATCAACATGGCTTACAATATGGCATGTTCGGTCATGTCGATACTGGCGTTTTGCATGTCCGCCCGGCATTGGATTTATGCGATCCGCAACAAGTTAAACTGTTCAAAACTATTTCCGATCAGGTGGTAGAGCTGACGGCTAAATACGGCGGCTTGATTTGGGGTGAACACGGTAAAGGTATGCGTTCCGGTTACGGCGAACGTTTTTTTGGCGAAAAATTGTGGCAAGAACTGCGCTATATCAAGCAGTTATTTGATCCAAACAACCGCCTGAATCCGGGAAAAATTTGTACCCCGTTAGGCTGTGAAACCGCACTTTATCCGATCACCGCCCAAATGCGTGCCGATTTCGACCGCCAGATTCCGCTGCGCCTACGTGAAGAGTATCAAGGCGCACTCAACTGCAACGGCAATGGACTGTGTTTCAATTTTGATGTGCACAGCACCATGTGTCCGTCCATGAAAGTCAGCGCCGACCGCACTTTTTCGCCAAAAGGACGCGCGGCATTGGTGCGTGAATGGCTGCGTTTGTTAAGCGAACAACAGATTAGCCCGGAGCAGTTGGATTTTCGCCAAGCACAGCCGGTCAAATTGCGTGATTTTGTTGCCAAAGTACACAATACCTGGCGTAAAAAACAGGGCGAATATGATTTTTCTCACGAAGTCAAAACGGCAATGGATACTTGTTTGGCATGCAAAGCCTGCGCCAGCCAATGCCCGATTAAAATCGATGTGCCGAGTTTCCGCGCACAATTCAACCATTTTTATCACGCTCGCTATTTGCGCCCGTTGAAAGATTATGTGGTCGCCAATGTGGAATATGCTGCGCCACTGATGGCAAAAGCACCTCGCTTTTTTAATTTTTTTACCACCGCCAAACTCAGTGGCTATCTGGCAGAAAAAGCCATCGGCATGGTCGATTTGCCCAGCCTCAGTTCGCCATCATTGCAACAACAATTGGTCGAAATCGGTTATCAGGGCTACTCATTGGAGCAGTTGGAAAGACTGTCCACTGCCGAAAAAGCGAAGATGTTGTTGATCGTACAAGACCCATTCACCTCGTATTACGATGCCAAAGTGGTGGCCGATTTTATTCAGCTCAGCCAAAAATTGGGTTTCAAACCGGTGCTGTTGCCGTTTAAGCCAAATGGAAAAGCACAACATATCAAAGGCTTTTTGCAGCGTTTTGCCAAAACCGCACGTATGCAGGCGGAATTTTTAAGCCGTTTAAACAAACTCAATCTGCCGCTGGTTGGAGTTGACCCGGCAATTGTGTTGTCCTATCGCGAGGAGTATCCACAAGTGCTGCAACAACAAAATGATTTCCATGTGTTGACTGCCCACGAATGGCTAGTGCAACAGCTTGATTCAAGCCAACTCGACTGTGCGATTGCAACCAAAAACAGCGAAAACCGCACTTGGTATCTGTTTCCGCATTGCACCGAAGCCACTGCCATGCCAAATAGTCCGAAGCAGTGGCAACACATTTTTACTCGTTTTGGACAAACGCTAGTCAGCGAAACCGTCGGCTGTTGCGGCATGGCAGGTACATTCGGTCACGAAAGCCAACATTTGACCATGTCGCAAGAGATTTATCAGCTCTCTTGGCAACAAAAACTGACAAAATACGATGCAAAATTCTGCTTGGCGACCGGCTACTCTTGCCGCAGCCAAGTGAAGCGAATGGAGGGCTGGCAGCCGCAACATCCGTTACAAGCGCTGCTATCACTATTAAATTAATAGGCAATAAAACACTCGGAATCATACAATATGTGGAAAAAAACGTTATCATTACAACAGCTAGACCAATTTTGTCAGCAAAGTGCGGTCAGCCATTTGGGCATCCGTTTCAGCGCACAAGGGGAAAACTGGCTGGAAGCGCAACTGACAGTCGATGAACGCAGCTGCCAGCCGATGGGCTATTTGCACGGCGGTGTTTCTGCGCTGTTAGCGGAAACGGTTGCTTCGCTTGCCGGATTTTGTTGTGTGGATGACAATTTTTTGGTGGTCGGCACCGAAATCAATGCCAGCCATCTGCGTCCAGTGAAAAAAGGCAACACCGTCACCGCTAGAGCCACCCCCGCCAGATTGGGGCGCAGCACGCAGGTGTGGCAAATTGATCTGCGTGATGAACAACAGCAACTATGCTGTAGCGCACGCTTAAACTTGGCTGTAGTCAATAAACAGACCCTAATACAAAAAGGAAAAGATCATAATGAAAAATAAAATCGGGGTGCTACTGGTCAATCTAGGCACGCCGTCAGCCCCTACCACAGCAGCAGTCAAACATTATCTGAAACAATTTTTGTCTGATCCAAGAGTCATTGATCTACCTCGCCTACAATGGTCAGTGATTTTAAATGCCTTCATTTTACCTAGACGTGCGCCGCGAGTTGCCAAGCTGTATCAAGCGATCTGGACCGAACAAGGTTCACCGTTGCTGGCGATTGGACGTGAACAGGTGCAAAAGCTACAGCACTATTTTACCGCACGCCAGCCGAACTTGATTATTGAACTGGCGATGACCTACGGCGAGCCGTCAATGCAAAGTGCGGTCGACCGCTTAATTGCACAACAAGTGCAAAAAATTATCGTGCTGCCGCTCTACCCGCAATACAGCAGCACCACCACTGCCAGTGTATTTGATGCGTTTGCCCACGCATTAAAATCCCACCGAGCGATGCCTGAAATTGCCTTTATTCATCATTACCATCAACATCCGTTATATATCCAAGCCTTGGCAAACAGCATTCGCCCTAAATTGCAATCGGATGAACTACTGATTTTCTCATTTCATGGTATCCCAGAACGTTATCAGCAAGAGGGGGATTGCTATGCCGAGCATTGCCACCAAACCGCACTTTTAGTGGCGAATACATTGGAATTAACGCCAAGCCAATGGCAAGTGACTTTCCAGTCACGCTTCGGCAAAGAGCCATGGCTGCAACCCTATACCGATGAAACCTTGCAACAACTGGCACAAAACGGGCAAAAAGCGCTGGCAATAGTCTGCCCTGGCTTTGCGGTAGACTGTTTAGAAACCATAGAAGAAATTGAAGAAGAAAATCGCGAAATTTTTCTAGATAACGGCGGCGAACGCTACCAATATATTCCGGCACTGAATGCCAGCGATGAACATATTGAGCTGTTAGCAACGCTGATCGAAGCGCAGCTGCCTTCTGACCACACCGCTTAGACCGTCGAGAATACGCCCAAGGCAGCAATCAACTTGTCGGCATAAAACAGCAACGGCGTGCGCTGCCGTTGCCACGGCGGAATGCCATACTGCTGCCAGATTTTTTTGATATCGGTATTGGGACGATTTGCTGCCAACCGCACTTTGCCCGAATAAGCAAAGCGGATTTGAATCAGTTGGTTCGCAGCTGGTTTTGCCACACAGTAGCGGCGCTGCTGCCCCGCCTGTTGCCAAAGCACACATAGCTGTTCCGCTTGCCGCTGAAAAACCAGCGTTCCCAAATTATCCGGCAGCGCAATCGGCTGATCAAAATGCGGAGTGATCACACAATCAGTGATATCCTGATAAATAGCCGTAAGATACAGTCGCTGTTGATAGCGGCGAATCACACTATCCGCCAACTGCAATTGCGGCTGTTTGTCGGTTTGAGCCAACACCACATTTTCAATCAACTGGGTAAGTTGCGACTGCGACGGTATCATCAATGCACTTTCTTCCAGCCAAAGGCGCAATAAAAACTGTTGTTTATATCGAGAATAATCAACAAAGCCGTTCAGATCAAAAGTGTGGTCAGCAGCCCGATAGTGTTGTTGAAACAGTGGTAATAACAGCTCTTCTAGCAACTGCTGTTGTTCAAAACAGTGTTGTGCCGAACGCTGTAAGGTGCTGTCGATTTGCGCCCAGCGTTGGCGTAATGCCGGCAGAATTTGATGACGCAAAAAATTGCGATCATAGCGGTTATCCTGATTGCTTTCATCTTCAATCCAGTGTAGCTGTTGCTGTTGTACATATTGCTGCAATTGCATTCTAGACATCGCCAACAACGGGCGAAAAATCGGCATTTGCCACAATACAGACCGCACTTGCATAGCGGCTAACCCCTTCACGCCGCTGCCACGTTTTAACGCCAGCAACAAGGTTTCGCTTTGATCATTCAAATGATGGGCGGTAACCAACAGTTCATCAGCTTGCAGATGCTGTTTAAACATCTGATAGCGAGCATTTCGCGCCGCTTGTTCAAGGTTACTGTTCTCCGCCAACCGCACTTTTTCGATGAGCAGTGGAATTTGTAGTTGTGCGCATTGTTGCTGACAATGCTGCACCCAATGATCGGCATTCGGGCTTAAGCCGTGATGAACATGAATCGCGCGTAGCTGGATCTGTGGCTGTTGTGATTTCAGTCGAGCGAAAAGCGATAAAAGTGCGGTCGAATCCAACCCACCGCTATACGCCAACAAAAAAGAAGCTTGTGTCAGCCGATGCTGCTGCAAAGTGCGGTGTAATTGAGAAAGAAGATCAAGCATAAGCACCGCCTTTGCAGAAATCATTGCGGATTAAAAGAATAAAAACAATGGGCGGATTGCCACCCTGAAAAATTGAGACGCTAATTTGAGAAACTAAGCAATTTTCACCGCTTTATACTGACTTTGCGGCTGCATAATCAGCTGGCGTGCTGCGACGATTTGTAATTCGTATTTGCCACATTGTTGGGTCACGCTCATCACATCGTTTACCGCATTAGCCGTGTGTTCAAACGCCTCTACGTCCGATTTGCCGTTTAACAAATTTGCCAAAAATACGCCGCTGGTCAAATCGCCAACCCCGACCGGATCACGACCGACAAATTCGTGCAGCGGACGACTGATATGCCAAATTCCATCTTGAGTTGCCAACACCATTTCTAACTGGCTGGCATCTTTACCGACTTTGCTCAAGTGCTTCACCAACACTTTTTTCACCCCTTTTGCCAACAGAAATTTAATCGCTTCGATTGCCTGTTCAAAATTTTCAACGGTTAAACCGGTTAATTCACGCAATTCAACCAAGTTGGGTGCCAATAAATCAGCCGCCGGCAACGCGTGTTCCACCAAAAATTCCGCCACACCCGGCGCAACAATACAGCCCTTGTCAGGATGCCCCATCACCGGATCGCAAAAATACAACGCATTCGGATTCAACGCTTTAATCCGTTTGACCGTATTTAAAATTTCCTGCCCCTGCTCCGCTGCCCCAATATAACCGGAGAGTACCGCATCACACTCGTGCAGCGCATCAATTTCAGCAATGCCTTGAGTGATTTCAGCGATTTGCTCTTTCGGAATCACCATTCCTTTCCATTTTTGATATTGGGTGTGGTTGGAAAATTGCACCGTGTTTAACGGCCAAACATCAATGCCCAATAATTGCATCGGCAACACTGCCGCTTTATTGCCAGCATAACCGTATACCACATGGGATTGAATAGATAAAACGTTTTTCATTGGATAACCTTTGGTAAGTAAAGAGAAAAGATAAATAGGGTTTATGGATAACGAGGATAGGCTGGCTTATCATTGTAGGGGGATTAATCCCCCTACTTTTTTATCAGAAAATGACCGGAGTTAACAATACCCGTAACCCATTAGTCGCTGATAGCGGCGATCTAATAATGATTGTTGATCTAATACTTCCAGATCACATAAGTCACTTAACAGCCGTTGTTTTAATTTCTCTGCCATTAATGGTACATCACGATGGGCGCCGCCTAACGGTTCGTCAATAATATTGTCGATCAGTTTCAGTTCCAGCAAGCGTTTTGCCGTAATCCCCATCGCTTCTGCAGCGAGTGGCGCTTTGTCGGCGCTCTTCCACAAAATAGAGGCACAGCCTTCCGGTGAAATGACAGAATATGTGCTGTATTGCAGCATATTGACTTTATCACCAACGCCAATTGCCAACGCCCCACCGGATCCGCCTTCGCCGATCACGGTGCAGATCACCGGCACTTTCAACATCGACATTTCACGCAAATTACGAGCGATTGCTTCCGATTGCCCACGCTCTTCGGCGCCCACACCCGGATACGCCCCCGGTGTGTCGATAAAGGTGATGATCGGCATGTTGAAACGCTCGGCAAGTTGCATTAAACGCAGCGCTTTGCGGTAACCTTCCGGTGCCGGCATACCAAAATTGCGCTTGACTTTTTCTTTTACCGTACGCCCTTTCTGGTGTCCGATAATCATCACCGGTTTGCCTTCCAAACGAGCAATACCGCCGACAATCGCCTTGTCATCGGCAAATGCACGATCACCGGCAAGCTCTTCAAAATCCGTAAAAATCTGTTGGATGTAATCCAGCGTATAAGGACGCTGTGGGTGGCGTGCCATTTTGGACACCTGCCACGGATCGAGGTTGGCAAAGGTTTTCTTGGTCAACTCTTGGCTTTTTTTACGCAAGCGTTTGATTTCATCATCCAGATTGATTTTGTCATCCTGTTGAGTAACAGTGCGCAGCGACTCAATCTTTGCTTCCAGCTCGGCAATCGGTAGTTCAAAATCTAAAAATTCATGATTCATGCGTATTCCTGATTCGTCAATAAAAATATTTTAATTTTACTCGCTCGGTATTTTAAGCTATTTCTGCGCTGATGGCTAAATTTTATTTTCCTAAGCTAATTATATTTGGCTATTCAAATTCCAATTCAACCTGGTTTTCGCCCAGCATTTCAGTGAGTTGGTCGAGCAAATCATCGTGTGGCTGCACCCGCCACTGTGTGCCTAGTCTCAGCAACGCTCTGCCTTGCGGGCTTTGATAATAAATATGCAGCGGCATAACACCGCCGCTATACGGACTGATAATTTCTTTAAAACGGCGTACAAAGTGCGGTGTAATTTGCTCTTGTGTCAGGCAAATCGCCAAACTTTTGGCGTAACGGCTACGGGCTTGATCCAGTGGCAGCAACTCACGCACATTCATTTTCAACCCTTGGGTGAAATCATCATGGCTGACCTGCCCACTGATGATCACAATTTGGTCTTTCTCCAAATATTCGCCGTAGTTTTGTAAAGCATCACTAAATAGAGTGGCATCTAAGCGCCCAGAGCGGTCATCTAGCGTGATAATGCCTAAACGGTTACCTTTTTTGGTGACGGCGATCCGTGAATTCACAATCAAACCACACGCTGTGCTGATTTGCCCACGGCGATTTGGCTGGAGTTCATTAATACGATGTGAGCTGTAATGTGACAGCTCTTTTAAATAACGGCTGATCGGGTGGCTGCTTAGATACAGCCCCAAGGTTTCACGCTCACCGTCCAAAATGGTTTTTTCCGACCATTTTGGGGTGTTGGCATAAGCTGTTTCGACCGCTTCCGGTGCAGCAGTCAGCACACCGAACATATCCGCTTGCCCCATCGCTTCATCTTTGGCGTGTTGATCAGAGGCTTTCAGCGCATCCTGTAAATTTTTAGCCAATGCCGCACGGTGCGGCCCTAATTTGTCAAACGCACCGGACAAAATCAAACTGTCAAAAGTGCGGCGGTTAATTTTTTTCAAATCGACTCGCGCGCACAAATCAAACAGATCTTTAAAGCGACCGCCTTGTTCACGGGCTTCAATGATTGCCGTGATCGGGCCTTCTCCCACCCCTTTAATCGCGCCAATACCGTAAACAATTTCGCCTTTTTCATTAACACTGAAACGGTGGTTGCCGTTATTAATATCCGGCGGTGTTACGGTCAATCCCATCCGCAGGCATTCATCATAAAGCCCAACAATTTTATCGGTATTGTCCATCTCAGAAGTCATCACCGCTGCCATAAACTCCGCCGGATAATGCGCTTTCAGCCATAAGGTTTGATAAGACACCAACGCATACGCCGCCGAGTGGGATTTGTTGAAACCGTAACCGGCAAATTTTTCCACCAAGTCGAAAATCTTCATCGACAGATCGCCGTCAACATTATTATTGATCGATCCCTCTTTAAAAACCGAGCGTTGTTTTGCCATCTCCTCCGGCTGTTTTTTACCCATCGCGCGACGCAATAAATCTGCACCGCCCAGAGTATAGCCGGCAAGCACCTGTGCAATTTGCATTACTTGCTCTTGATACAAAATAATGCCGTAGGTCGGTTCTAAAATCGGCTTGAGTGATTGGTGCTGATATTCGGCATCGGGATAAGAGATCTCCTCATCGCCGTGTTTACGTCGGATAAAGTTGTCCACCATGCCCGATTGTAACGGACCGGGACGGAATAGCGCCACCAAGGCGATAATATCCTCAAAGCAGTCCGGTTTCAGGCGCTTGATCAAATCTTTCATACCGCGCGATTCCAACTGGAATACCGCCGTGGTTTCGGCTTTCAGCAACACGTCGAAAGCTTTCTGGTCATCCAGCGGAATGCGATCAATATCGATCGGGGCTTTGCCCTCTTTCTGCAAACGGGGATTGATCATATCAACTGCCCATTTGATGATGGTTAAGGTACGCAAGCCCAAAAAGTCAAATTTGACTAAACCGGCATATTCCACATCATTTTTATCGAAATGAGTAACCGGATGCAGCCCTTCCGGATCGCAATACAGCGGCGAGAAATCGGTGATTAAGGTCGGGGAAATCACCACACCACCGGCGTGTTTTCCGGCATTACGGGTCACGCCTTCCAGCTTACGCGCCATATCGATCAGCGCTTTCACCTCTTCATCACTGTTATAAATCTGGTCTAACATCGGCTCTTCGGCAAACGCTTTTGCCAAGGTCATGCCTGGTGTTGGAGGAATCAGTTTGGCGATTCGGTCGACAAAACCGTAAGGGTGGCTCAACGCTCGCCCGACATCGCGGATAACCGCTTTTGCCGCCATCGTTCCAAAGGTGATAATCTGCGAAACCGCACCACGTCCATACATTTCGGCAACGTGCTCAATCACCCGATCGCGCCCGTCCATGCAGAAATCCACGTCGAAATCCGGCATCGAAACCCGTTCAGGATTAAGAAAACGTTCAAACAGCAGGTCAAATGCCAACGGATCTAAGTCGGTGATTTTGAGAGCATAAGCCACCAATGAACCGGCGCCGGAGCCTCGTCCCGGTCCGACCGGAATATCGTTGTCTTTCGACCATTGGATAAACTCCATCACAATCAAGAAGTAGCCTGGAAAGCCCATCTGATTGATCACATCCAGCTCTATTTTTAACCGTTCGTCATATTCGGCACGCCGCTGCAACCGCACTTCAGGATCGGGAAACAGCGTCAGCAACCGCTGCTCCAACCCCTCTTCAGCGCGTTTGACCAAATAATTTTCAGTGCTTAGTTCACCGGTCGGAAATTGTGGTAAAAAATATTCGCCCAAGTTAATCTTGACGTTACAACGTTGAGCAATCAGTAAGGTATTTTCAATGGCGGTTGGAATATCCGCAAACAGTTCACACATCTCCTGTTCCGAACGGAAATATTGTTGTTCACTGTATAATTGCGGACGTTTCGGATCGTCTAAGGTAAAACTGTCATGAATGGCTACCCGAATTTCATGCGCTTCAAAATCTTCTGCTGTTAAAAAGCAGACTTCATTGGTGGCAACCACCGGCAGATCCATCTCTTGCGCTAAGGCTATCGCCGCTTGGATGTAATTTTCCTCATCCGCACGTCCGGTTCGGGTCAGACTTAAGTAGTAGTGATCAGGAAAATATTGCTGATAAAACGCAAGTGCGGTTTTGGCATTATCGAGTTGCTGTTTCAGCAGGTATTTACCCACATCACCATTGCGCCCACCGGAGAGAATAATCACACCTTCACGGTGTTCCACCAACCACGCTTGATCGATAGTTGGCTTTTCCATGTAGCCACGCTGGTAGGCTTGGGAAATCAGCAGGGTAATATTTTTATAGCCCAGATTATTTTTTGCCAGCAACGTTAACGCAAAAGGTTCACTTTCGGGTTCGCGCTGCACAAGCACATCAACCCCGATAATCGGCTTAACCCCATTGGACAACGCTTCTCCATAAAAACGCACCAAGCCACAAAAATTACTGAAATCGGTCAATGCCATTGCCACCATTTGCTCAGCAGCACAAGCTTTGATCAGCGGTTTAACTTTCGCTAAACCGTCAATCATCGAAAAATCGCTGTGCACCTGCAAGTGGACAAAACGTGGCGGTGTCAAATTTTCACTGATATTTTGCTCTGACATAACGTTATTTAGACAAATAGGCGTTTAGATCATCGTTTTTGCGTGCCTTAGTTTCTGCGGTCGGGCGCAAGTAATCCTCTTTGTTAGGGTCTACTTTTTTGGCTTGCTGAATCATTTTTTCAATTGTCAAGCCTTGCACCAGAATCGAGAACATCACCACCGCATAGGTCATCACCAAAATCACATCACGTACATCTAACTGCGTTTCGCCAATCATCGCCGTTTGCGCCGGAATCGACAACGCCATTGCAAGCGCCAAACCACCACGCAAACCACCCCATGTCATAATTTTCAAGGTGTAAGGATTGTAGGTTCTAAAACGGCTTAGTGCCACATAAGGAACCCACAGGCTAAGATAACGTGCCGCCAGACAGATTGGAATTGCCAACAACATCAGCAAGAAGCTCTGCCAAGAGATATTAATCAGCAGCAATGCCAAACCGATCAACAAGAATAACAACGAGTTCAGGAAGTGATCGATCATCTCCCAAAAATGATCCAAATAGCGCTGGCTCTGTTCTGAAAAACCTTTATTACGCGTCCAGTTGCCGATCATAATCCCAGCAACCACCATAGCCAATGCACCGGAAACCCCCATTGCATTGGCCAAAATAAAGCCGGCGGTTGGAATGGTTAATGTCAACAGAATCTCCATGCTACCGTCATCGGTGGCGGAGATCAGCCAATGTGCGACCAAACCGAGAATAAAACCGAAAATAATACCGCCAATGGCTTCGTGCATAAACAGTTCAAAAATACCACCGAAAGTAGGTTCAGCTCCACCAAATGCCACGGTAAAAATGGTCACGAAAATGACTAAACCAACCCCATCATTGAACAGTGACTCCCCTTCCACTTGCATTGACAAGCGTTTCGGTGCACGCAAATTTTTGATGATCGCCAGCACCGCAATCGGGTCGGTCGGTGAGATCAACGCACCAAACAGCACACAATAGATAAAGCTGATCGGTAACCCGATCAACAATGCAGCAAAGTAGATGAACCCACCGATGATAAAAGTGGATGCCAAGGTAGAGAAAAGGGCAAAAATCGTGATTTCCCATTTCTGGTCTTTTAAAATCGGTAATTTAATCCCCAATGCACCGGCAAAGAGCAGGAATCCTAAAATCCCATTTAATAAAAAACTTTTAAAATCAATTTGTTGCATAACTCCAGTGGCAATATTTTCAATACTAAACCAACCGAGCTTTCCGCTCACCAGAAGAATCAACGACCCCACCATCGCTGCTGCGCTGATCGCAATAGTGGACTGGATCCGATCACTGATTTTACTGGTGATAAAGCCGATTAAAATAGAGAGTGCAGAGAGAAAGCAAATGTAGGTATAAATACCCATAGCAGAAAACCTCAGGCAGATAAGAATAGCAAGAACTAAATATGCAGATTAAAACAATTCGGTGATCAGTTGTAAAGTGATATATTAGGGTCTGTTGATCTTTGTTTATAATTTGAGCTATAGACACTTTTTCGCCACTATTTTCGCTAATAATAAGGCAAAAGTTGTGA
>VDHG01000037.1 GCA_006228005.1 Testudinibacter crocodili | reverse complement strand
CAAAAAGAGTGGCGAAAAACAGTCTATAGCTCAAATTATAAACAAAGATCAACAGACCCTAAAATATTTGCCGATTTTTTAATCTTTTGATTGCGCCCAGACGGAGTTTGTGGCTAAATACAGCAATTCGAATTTCCTAATTTATCATATAGTTAGAATATTTCTTATAGCTTAATGGATTAACTATGATTAGTATTGAAAAATACCGCTTTTCGCATTTTGAGGCGCTGGTGCACTACCAATTGCCGCCGGAGCAGGCGTTGTATGCACCGGATCCGTCACAATGGTTTAACGGGCATACCTTACTGCTGGAAAGCAGTATGACCGCGGTTTCCATTTTAAAAAACCGACAGGTGGTCGGCTTTTTCATCTTAGATCGCGGCGTGGATAAACTGGAATTTACCCATAATCCGCAGTCGATTTTGCTACGTTCCTTTTCGGTTAATCCTCACTATCAAGGACAAGGCATTGCAAAAACCGTGATGCAACCGGGATTGTTGGAACCGTTTATCTCACAACAATTATCACCCAGCTGCAATGAAATCGTGCTGGCGGTTAATCCTGCCAACCAGCACGCTTATCAGTTGTATCTCAAGTGCGGTTTTTGTGAAGTGGGTAAAATGGTGATGAGCAGGCGTGGTACGCTTTGCTCTGCCTTACGGCGTCCGATTACAGGTTCACAGCTTGATTGAGCAACTCTTCTAGCTGCTGCTGAGCCTCTAACCAATCAAACTCCACCTGTTCTAAAGCTTTTTTGTGTTTAACCTGTTGATCTAACAACGTAGTTAACCGCACTTTGTTCTCTTCTTGATAAAGTGCGGTATCGGCAAGTTGGTTTTCGATCTCGCTTAACTGTGTGCTGTGTTGTTCCAACTGGGTTTCCAGTTTGCGCAGTGCTTGACGTAGCGGTGCACTTTGTTGCCGCAGCTCGGCTTCGAGCCGTTTTTGTTCCTTACGGTTTAGTGAATTGTCTGTTTTTTCAATCGCACTTTCAGTGGTTTTATCAACGGTTTGATTGGCATTGTCGTTCAGCCATTTTTGATAATCATCCAAATCACCGTCGAAGTCTTCCACCTTGTGATCGTGCACCAGATAGAAATCGTTGACGGTGTTGCGCAGCAAATGGCGATCATGCGACACCACCACCAGAGAGCCTTGATAATCCACCAACGCTTCGGTTAACGCTTGGCGCATATCTAAATCCAGATGGTTAGTTGGTTCGTCCAACAGCAGTAGATTCGGGCGTTGCCACACAATCAGCGCCAACACCAAACGGGCTTTTTCGCCGCCGGAAAAACTGTCCACCGCCTGTTTGACTTTATCCCCGTGAAAGGCAAAACCGCCGAGATAATCACGCAGCTGCTGTTCGGTCTGTTGTGGCGCAAGGCGTGCTAAATGCCAAAGTGCGGTTTCGTCAGCACGCAGTGTGTCCAATTGGTGTTGGGCGAAATAACCCAGTTGTACCCCTTTTGCCAGTTGCACCATACCGCTTTGCGGGGTTAATTCTTCCGCTAATAGCTTGATTAATGTGGACTTTCCGGCGCCATTGCGACCAAGCAACCCGATGCGCGAACCGGGAACCAAGTTTAATTTCACCGATTGTAACACCGTATGATCAGCGTAACCGGCACTGACTTTCTCCATGCTTAAAATCGGGTTTGGCAACGAGACAGGCGGACGAAATTCAAATTTAAACGGATTGTCCACATAAGCCGGTGCGATCAGCTCCATGCGTTCCAGTGCGCGAATCCGACTTTGTGCCTGTTTGGCTTTGCTGGCTTTGGCGCGGAAACGATCGATATAGCTTTGCAGATGTTCTACTTTTTGCTGTTGCTGGTGATAGAGCGCATTTTGTTGTGCCAGTTTGGTGGCTCGCTGTACTTCAAACGAGGAGTAATCACCGCTATATTCGTTCAGTTGTTGTTGTTCGATATGCAGAATTTTACTCACCACCGGATCGAGAAAATCGCGGTCGTGTGAAATCAGAATCAATGTGCCTGGATAGCGGCTCAACCAGCGTTCCAGCCAGATCACCGCATCCAGATCCAAGTGGTTGGTCGGTTCATCCAGCAGTAGCAAGTCAGAGCGGCAAATCAGCGCTTGTGCCAGATTCAGCCGCATCCGCCAACCGCCGGAAAACGATTTGACCGCACTTTGCAACTGCTGGTTTTCAAAGCCCAAGCCGTGCAGTAAGGTGGCGGCACGGGATTGAATTGTCCATGCGTCGATGGTGTCCAGTTTGGCGTGCAACAGTGCGATTTGGTTGCCGTCATTGTCAGCGTTTGCCTGAGCCAATTCTTGGCTCAGTTGAATATATTCTCGATCACCTTGAATCACATAATCCAATGCGCTGATATCTAACGCCGGGGTTTCCTGATTAACCCATGCCAATGACCAGTTTGACGGAAATTTGACCTCACCGCCTTCGCTGCTCATTTCGCCTTTAAGTAAGGAAAGTAAAGAGGATTTACCGCAACCATTTTTGCCGACCAGACCGACTTTCTGTCCTGGATTAATCGTCGCATTGGCGTGTTCGAGCAGCGTGGTCAGCCCGCGCTTTAAGGTGAGATCAGTAAAAAAAATCATTTTTTGTTTTATTTTGTTAACAGATTATTGCACAATAATAGCATATTTTTTTAACGTTCAGGATGAATAATGTTTGACTCTTTGATTGTGCAGTTCGTGGTACTCTGGGCGGTGATTGATCCAATTGGTTCCGTGCCGGTTTATCTTGCAAAAACAATTGGGTTGCCGCTGGAAGCGCGTCATCGGATTGCACGCAATGCCACTTTGATCTCCGCCGGAATTTTGGTTTTTTTCTTGGTTGCCGGTCAATTGTTATTAGAGGCGATGCAGATTCCCCTGACGGCATTCCAAACTGCCGGTGGCTTGGTATTGTTGTTGTTCGCCTTGACCATGATTTTTGGTGAAGGCAAACCCGGCGAAGAGATTCGTATGCCATCTAACTTGAATGAGATCGCCGTCTATCCGTTGGCAGTTCCTTCTATTGCCTCGCCCGGTGCGATGATGGCAGTGGTTCTGTTAACCGATAATCACCGTTTTAATTTAGGTGAACAGATGCTCACTACCTTGATTATGTTGATTATTTTACTTATCACTTATCTGCTGTTTATTGCCGCCAACCGTATTCAACGGATTATCGGTACCACCGGTGCTGCGATTATCAGTCGGGTAATGGGCTTGATTCTGGCTGCGGTGGCGATCAACAATATTCTGCTCGGCGTGCGTGATTTCTTTATGTATGTGAAATAAGTGCACTATCTGCGCCACTGGACTTTAGGTAATGGTTGGTGTATAAAAACTTACCGAATGATGCTGTTTAGATAAAGTAAGCAGATTAAATATTATGAGTAAATGTAAAAATTATTGTTACTTGATTCTATTATCTGCTTTACTACTTTTTCTTTATATGTGGTATATCGTAATTAAACCAAATCCTAATTTTAGCCAATATAATCTTCGATATTACCTACAAACACATTCATTTATAAAAAATGCACCTAGGATTTCAAACGATTATTTTTTCAGCATATCTCTTAGTTTAGATGACCCATATGAGTATCATTATATTACATATTGTAATATTCCTGACCTTGACAAAGGCTATACAACGTTACTGACTTACGCCCAGCAAACTGAACTTCCTATATTTTTCAGCTATGAATCCTTATATGAAAAAAATTATCTTATTACTCAGGACGGGAAAAAAAAGTTATTTCGTGATATTATTACATTAGTAAAAGATAAAGGTTGTATAACATTATTATTTGAAGAATATAATGGAGAGTTATATCCTAATATATTATATACACCAAAATATAATCAGAGTAAAAAATAATGACATAATCGGGTGTTATTTTTACAGTCGGGTGAGTCGAGGTTTCAGTGTCGCCAATATTAAAAGAGATGAAAAGTGCGGTAGCCGAAGTGCCGCTTTACAGTAACAAACGAGCGCAGCGTGCCGCCTTGAGCAGCTTTATGGGAGCGGTGGTTGATTGGTACGATTTTTTGCTGTACGGCATTGTTGCCGCCTTGGTATTTAATCATCAGTTTTTTCCCAATATTAGTCCAGCGATGGGTACGCTGGCGGCGTTTGCCACTTTTGGCATCGGCTTTTTATTCCGCCCGTTGGGTGGCGTGGTATTCGGGCATTTCGGCGATAAACTCGGGCGTAAAAAAATGTTGGTGCTGACCGTCGTTCTTATGGGCGGTTCGACGGTGTTGATCGGCTTGCTGCCTAATTTTGAGGCTATTGGTTGGGCGGCGCCGGTGTTGTTGGTGATACTGCGTGCGATTCAAGGCTTTGCCGTCGGCGGCGAATGGGGTGGTGCGGCATTGATGGCGGTCGAAAGCGCCCCGCCGGGCAAAAAAGCGTTTTACAGCAGCGGCGTGCAAGTCGGTTATGGTGTCGGCTTAATGCTGGCGACCGGCAGCGTATCACTGATTATTTACTTTTTCGGTAACGAAGCTTTTCATCAATGGGCATGGCGGATTCCGTTTGTTGCTAGTGTGATGTTGCTGTTGGTGGCGTTGTGGATTCGGCGCAATCAGCAGGAATCAACTGAGTTTGAGCAAACGGTGGTCAATACCCAAAAACAGGTTCGGCGGATGCCGATTATCGAAGCGGTCACTCGCCACCCGAAAGCCTTTTTATACATTATCGCCCTGCGTTTCGCCGAATTATTGACCATGTACCTGGTCACTAATTTTGCCTTGAACTACTCGACCGTGCATTTGGGGATGTCGAGCAGTGTTTTTCTCAACATCGGTTTATTGGTCGGCGCAGTCAGTTGTGTCAGCATACCGCTCTTTGCCAAAATTGCCGATCATTACGGCTACCGTCGGATGTGCGTCGGTGGCGGGATTATCGGCGCATTGAGTGCGGTGCCGTTCTTTTTGGCAATGGAACAGGGCAATCTGTTGTTGATTTACCTGTTTGCGATTCTACTTGCCAATATTGCCCACGATATGGTGGTGAGCGTGCACCAACCGCTGTTCACTGAGTTTTTCGGCACGGCTTACCGTTATAGCGGTGCCGGAGTGGGTTATCAGGTTGCCAGTATTGTTGGCGGCGGCTTTACCCCGTTTATTGCCGCAGCATTGATGACTTGGTATGACGGTGCTTGGTATCCGGTGGCGATCTATCTGATGGTGGGGTGTTTATTAACCGCGCTGGCGGCGGCAAGTATGCCAAGCAAAAAACAGGCATAAAATAGGTATAAAACAGACTTAGATTCAACAACCAATTGCAATAAATTGAAAGTTGAACAGGTGGTGTAAATCCGTTACCTTGCCCAAGCCGAAGTGGAGTGGATTGCGCAGAGGCTTAATAATCTGCCGAGAAAATCATTGGGTTGGCGGACACCGTCTGAGGTGTTCGCCAGTGTGATTAATCTTGTAATTGGTTGTTGAATCCAAGAAATATAAAAAGCTTGCCGATTAAAATATATCTTTTTGTTGTCTGCGCTTCTGTTAAGCATATCGACCGCAGCGTTAATCCCAGATACTCATATAAAACCGTGCAAAAACCGCACTTTGTGATAAAAGTGCGGTAGCTTATTGCTATTTCAGCTAATTTTAGTCGTTAGCTGCAACGGTTTTTTTAAGGGTGAAGCGCTTCTTTCAGTAGTTTGGCGGATTGCTCAAGTTTTGTTTTGCGTGCACTCAAATTGTCTTTCATTTGATCGATACGCGCCTGAACTTTCGCTTTGTTTTCCGCTTTAGCATCTTTGAGCTGGGTTTCTGCTTGTTTAATTTTTGCTTCAGTTTCAGATTTGGTATTATCCAGTTTTGATGTCCATGCGGCTTTTTTATCTGTGATTTTTTGCTTCACTTTATCAAGATGTTGTTTGATTTCCGCTTTTTTATCATCTTTGGCTGCTTTCCAATCGGCTTCCAAAGCGGCAGCTTCTGCTTGATCAGCAGCCAAATCGCTCGCCCATTGCGCATCTTCGATCGCTGCTCGGGTTTTACGGAATATTTTTCCGCCAACTTCAGTCAAAGCAGCATCGACTGGTGCTGTCCATTCTTCGTCAATCTCAGCGGCTAATGCGACTTTGCCCGGCGCTAGTACCTGCGCAACATCATCAACAAAACGGGCATCAACACCGCTTTCGTATAAATCGGCAAATGCACCGCTCAATCCGCCAATTGATGCGCCGATTGCCACCCCTGCCGGGCCAGCCAATACGCCAACTAATCCGCCTACCAGCAGTCCGATGGCGGTAGAGGCAATACCTTTGTCGTTTATTTGATGGACTTTAATACTGCCGTCGTTGTTTTTTTCAAATATGCTGTCTGAGTAAAGCGTGATATCGCCACTTTCGTGCAGCTGTTGCAAACGGCTTAATCCGGAGGCGGCATCAATTTCGGTATTAAAAACCGCAATAATAATTTTATTCATATAGATATTCCCTTTGTTTGAGTGGAAAAAGGTGATTGGGTTTGTTTGAAATCTATACTTTTCGCGAGAAGCTTTATCATTATAAAATGACAGCATGTAGGAATAAATGCTCCAAAATGCAAAACAGTTTTTACCTTAGTGAAAAAAATTAAAGAAAATTTTCTGTTAATATTTAGTCAGTTAATTACGGGTATTTAATATTAGACTCGGCAGGACATTACATTACCGGAAATGCGCATATAAAAATGACAAATAAAATACAGCAAATTAAATTATTTACACACATCGTTGAAACCGGCAGTTTTTCACGGGCTGCCGAGATTATGAATATTTCCAACGGTGCGGCATCTCGGCAAATGCGAGATTTGGAAAAAAGCCTTGATACCGCACTTTTACGGCGCACAACGCGTTCGCTTGAAGTGACGCATGAAGGTCGAGCTTACTATGAAAAATGTTTGTCGATACTCGCCGATTTAAATGAATTTGATGCAATGTTTCGCCAAAATCCGACAAATATCAGCGGACCGATACGAATGGGAATGGAGCAAAGCGGCGCCCAACATATTGTTATCCCGCGGTTATCTGAATTTCTACAACGTTATCCAAATATCAGCGTCGAGCTGTTGACGCAGGATATGCTGACCAATCCGTTGGCTGATGGTTTTGATTGCATGTTGCGTACTGGGCATTTGCTGGATGGGAACTATATTGCCAAACCACTCTATCGTTTGGTGAAAGTCAATTGTGCCAGCCAAGATTATCTTTCCCGTTATGGCACACCAATGCAACTAACCGATCTGCCAAACCACCGCTTTGTTCGTTTTCGTCAATTGCCGGAAGGTTTTGAATATTTCGATTCCGGTAAACGTGATTATATTGCGATGCCTTCCGATATCAGTGTTAATAACCTGACTTCATTAAGTAATGCGGCGACTGCTGGAATGGGAATTATCCAGACTTACCGCTATCTGGTTGAACCGTTGCTTACAAGTGGCTGTTTAGTTGAAATTTTACCGCAATTTCGAGCTGAATCGCTGCCGGTATGTTTGCTTTATCCGCATAAATCACCGCCACAACGTGTTCGGGTATTTATGAATTGGTTGGAAAATGTTATTGCGGAATATATCCAAAAAAATCCTAAAATTGTTGAGAGCTACTATTAGGGCGTAAAATTGAGCCTCAGCAAAAGCAGACCAAAATGAGCCGCATCGATCTCGAAAGTGGTTTTATGACCCGAGATAACTAATTGATGCGGCTTTTTTGATCGCAGTGCTTAGAAGCCGACACTTAGAAGCGATAGGCGATATTCAGATAGGCCTTATTGCCTTTTTCCTGTTGATAGCCGTTGTGCTGCCAACCTAATGTTGCCTGCCAAGCGTAGTAGTTGACTGCCAGCGCCAGTTGTGTCCGCAAATGAGCACGCTGGGTGGCGGTAGCCGTTTGGGTGATTGTTACGTTATCTAGCTGACTGCTGACATCAAGCGGGCGGGAAGCTAAGTGCTGGATATAGGCAACCGAAATACTCGGCACCAACAGCCAGTCGGCATAGCGCAAAGTGCGGTCTAGCTTCAGATCCAGCAGTGCATTGACTTCGCTTTGGCGAATACCGCCGGTACGCAGCGCCAGCTCGCTATGGTGTTCGTTAAAGCCTTTCAGTTTCAGGCGGTTGAGTTGTACGCCGATTGTCGGTTGCAGCGACCAATCGTTGTGTTGCCATACATAACCCACACTTAAACCGAGGTTACCGTTCCAGCCGTGGGTTTTGCCTTTAGCGGTGGTGGTTACGCCGTTAAAGTGGCGTTGTTGCTTGTAGTTGATGGTTGCCAAAGACAAATCGCCTTCGATAAACCAGTTTGGTGCCAAGCCCAGATAATAGCGTCCGCCAGCAGAAAAACGAGTTTCACCTATATCGGCGCTGGCGTTAGTTTGGTTTATATCGAAGCGGTTATTGGCTAAAGCCAGGCTCAGCAATGCCCGTTCGGACAGCATTTTGTTGATGCCCAACGTCAGTTGTTTGGCGTTGTATTTCACCGCCGTACCATGCTGATTTGCCTGATAGCGGCTGTTATCACGTCCGTTTTCCGTCCACACTTGCCATTCACCATTTTTCAAGGTTGTGGCTGTTGACAATTGACGATGTAACAAAGTGCGGTTTAATGCCGCTTGATCGAGCAGATAACTGATTCCGTTGGCATAAATACTGTTGCCCAAATTTGCGGGCAAGCCTTGCCAATCGCCGCTTTGCAAAGTGCGGTTCAGCCATTGGTTGTAATTGCTGCGGCTGAATGCCAGACGGCTGTCACGTAATTGGTTTAAGGCGTTGATTGCCGCAGCTTCATTGCGGTTGGCGCTGTTGGTGGTTAAGGTTGCCGTATTGACGTTCAGCACAACGGCGTTCTGCGCAAACTGCAAATCATAGCGCAAGCCTTGAGTTAATAGCGCTTGCGGTTGAATCAGGGCAGAAAAGCCGCCGCTGTAGCTTGCGCCGTTTTCTAGTTGTAGCAAGTGCGCTGCGGTCTGCCCGGTTTTTGCTTGGGTAGCGTTCAGCTCGGTAGTCAGTTCGGCAGTGGTCAGTCGCCCAGCCAACCGCACTTTTGCCGCTTTCCCATCGGCAATAATGCCCTGCGGTGCTTGCAGCGCCAACAAAGTCGTATCTCCTAATGTTAGTGGTCGTAAAAAGCGCATGCCTTCGGCGTACAGGGTTCCGCTAATGTCGGTTGCAGCGTCAATAACACCGTCGCCGCTTAAGCTGCCTTGCGCTTTGATTTGCACGGTTTGGCTTTGCAGGCGTTTGTTGATTTCCAGATTGCCGTGCTCAACCAACGCATTTTCCGTTAAATGGGTATCACCCAGCAGCGTCAGCCCACCTGCGGCAACGGTAATCCCTTTTAAGTGGTTACTGTCGCCAGCCAATGTCAGCCTTGCCGCTCCTTGTTTCGTCAGGCGCCCTCCGGCACTTAGGCTGTTCGACCAGCGATCATCTTGTTTCAGGCTGTAGCTTTCATCAGCGAGTAACTGTGCCGGCCCATTGATTGCTTTGCTCAGATTCAGCATGCCCCAACCGAATTGGTCATCAACGCCTTTACTCCCCAAATCAGTAGCGGTGGTGAGCATAACATCACGTATCTGCGCCATACTCATATAATCAAAGCGTTGTTTCAACACTGCGGCGGCGGCACTGACCGCTGGTGCTGCATAAGAGGTACCTTCTTCAATGGCAAAGGTATAATCGATTTCATCGGCTTGCGGATCGCCTTTTGCTGCTAGCAATACCATGCTGCCGGGGGCTGCGATACACCAGTTTTTGCTGACGCCGCAATGATTAGAATAGCTTTCCAGCCGGTGATCTGCGCTGACTGCAATCACCGATAGATAGTGCTTCTCCATTTGTGGGAAATAGCGTGGTAATGCGGCCAAAATTCCCGGTTGGCGTTTTGATTCGTTGCCGGCGGCAAAAACCTGTAAAATCCCTTTTTCGGTTGCCCGTTGTAAACTATTGATTAGCACGTTGGATAAATCCAGTGTGCCTTTATATTCGCGATCCATCTCATCCACACGGTTAGAAATCGGATCTTCATTCCAACTATGGTTCATCACATGCAGTGTCGTTGTTTTATCAATCATATTATTGATAGCACCGGCAAACATGGTGCGTGACAGCGGATTTTTACCGAGCAGCAATTTTTTGTCTTGTTGCTGATCGCCGCTATCTGCGATTGGATCATGGGTTGCTTCGTAGGAAGTCTGATATAAGGTTGCACCTTTTGCGATGCCGCCAAAATAATCCAGTTGTGAATTGAATTTGGATTTTTGTGCGTCAGCGACAATAACCCCGCTTACTTCTCCGCCGTGGCTGCTATAAATCAATTTTTCACTATTCTGATCTTCTGCCACTGCCAAGAGGTTCGGGTCAAAGGTGTAAGGTTTGCCGTTCAGTGTTAGTGCGAAAGGCAATGGAATGATATTTTGCTTATTTTTCAATAAAGGGTGCTGGTTAAAAAATCCGGTATCGACTACACCGATCACCACGCCGTTGCCGTTATAACGGGCTGCAATATTATCTGTCAAGCCAATCGCTTCTTTTGGTTGTTTCAAATAGGAAGCTAAAGCTTCTTGATCTTTACTTAAGGGGGTGGCTTGAACTTGAGCGCCAAAGAGGGCAGTACTGATCACTAAATTCAAGTAAGATGGGTTAAATTTAAACATTAAAACTCCTGCTTTATTATTATAAATATGGGGGCTGCTGTTTTTTAAAATCATACTGATGAAAACGAGTTAACAATCGTTTTCAGCTCCAAAAGACGGCGACACTTTATGCAATAAAAAAAGTAACGGCAAGGTATTATCTGTAATTTAACTGAACAATCACAATGATTTACCTTAAGATAAGGGGGATGTCTATTTTTTATAATCCGGGTAAATCGGCATAAAGAAGAGTGCTGTAGTGAGCATAAAAAAGCAGCCCGAAAGGGCTGCGGTTGATAAATCAGTGTAATGTGATATGAAAAGTGCGGTTAGTGCCGGGTATCCTGCTCTTCTTCATCGTCATAATCATCATCTTCATCATCTTCATCGAAAAACTCGCCGTCGTTGCCGTACTCGTCGTCGTCGGCATTCGGATCTTCAAAATAGGTTCCCCAGCCGTCGTAAAGACCGCCGTGTTTTTCGATCAGGGGAATCAGTTCTTCTTGTTGTGCGCCGATTAATTCGGCTTTCAATTCGATCTCGCTGATGATGTCGCAGCAGAAAATATCATGCCCGTCTTCATCTTCCAGCTCTTCAGCTTCGGACACTTCGTAACCGGCTTTGAATGCGTCAACTGCGATTTTTTCCAGCTTGTCGAAATCACGATGCGAGACGTGGTGCTCGATGATGTATAGCGCTTGTGGATCGCTGCCGTCGTTCAGCAAATCTTGGATAATCTCTTGAGTTTCTTGCAATCGTTCGGCTTTACTCGGTTTCATAGCCTCTCCTTTAAATATGAAGTTGAATTTACCGTTTCATTGTAAGGCTCGGCTACAAATAGCACAATGGAATTTTAGGGTCTGTTGATGTAGTGGCGGAAAGCAAAGTGCGGTTTTAAACCGTTTTTTAGATAATCGCTTTTTTAAACAACCACTTTTTAAAAAACAGTTATCCACTTGTTAAGATTTAATTCGAGTTTGCACAATGTGTGATCTAGATCACTCTTTAGAGGTAAATAACGCTTAAATATTTGCTTCAAGCGCCTATAATTTTTCCCAGAAAATTTTTTAATTTATTAACTTTAGGAGAAATCACTATGAGCAAAACAACAGCGGATGTTGCTGTCAGTCCGGCACAGGCGGAAGTCAATCATTTGGTTGAAAACGGTCTGATTGCCCTTGAAGAGTTTCGCAAGCTGAATCAAGAGCAAGTGGACTATATTGTGGCGAAAGCCTCAGTTGCCGCACTGGATCAGCACGGCGTGCTGGCGCTGCATGCGGTCGAAGAGACTGGCCGTGGCGTGTTTGAAGACAAGGCTACTAAAAATTTATTCGCCTGCGAATATGTGGTGAATAATATGCGCCGTTTGAAAACTGTCGGCGTGATCAGTGATGATGATGTCACCGGGATTACTGAAATTGCCGATCCAGTTGGAGTGGTTTGCGGAATTACCCCGACTACCAATCCGACCTCAACTGCGATTTTCAAGGCGTTAATCGCGTTGAAAACCCGTAACCCGATTGTATTTGCATTCCACCCGTCGGCACAACAATGTTCTGCCCATGCGGCGCGTGTGGTGTATGAAGCAGCAGTCGCTGCCGGGGCACCGAAAAATTGCGTGCAGTGGATTGAAAAACCGTCGATGGAAGGCACTGCGGCATTGATGAAACACCCAGGCATCGCCACTATTTTAGCTACTGGCGGCAATGCAATGGTGGAAGCGGCTTACTCCTGCGGCAAACCGGCATTGGGCGTCGGCGCGGGTAATGTGCCGGCGTATGTGGAAAAAACCGCTGACATCAAACAAGCGACTCACGATATTGTGATGTCCAAATCGTTTGACAACGGTATGATCTGTGCCAGTGAACAAGCAGCGATTGTCGACAAAGAAGTGTATGACGAATTTGTCGCTGAGATGAAATCTTATGGCGTGTATTTCGTCAATAAAAAAGAAAAAGCCCTGTTGGAAGAATTTATTTTCGGCGTGAAAGCCAACAGCAGCAACTGCTCCGGTGCCAAATTGAACCCGAATGTAGTGGGCAAATCTGCTTTCTGGATCGCACAACAAGCCGGTTTCAGCGTGCCGGAAAAAACCAATATTCTGGCGGCTGAATGTGCGTTAGTCGGGGAAAAAGAGCCGCTGACTCGTGAAAAACTGTCGCCGGTGCTGGCGATCTTAAAATCGGATTCAACCGAAAAAGGCTTTGAACTCTCGGAACAAATGGTGAATTTCCATGGTTTGGGCCACTCTGCTGCTATTCATACCAAAGATGCCAAGATCGCCAAAGAATATGGTGAACGAGTGAAAGCGATTCGGGTGATTTGGAATTCACCGTCCACTTTCGGCGGTATCGGCGATGTGTATAACTCCTTCCTGCCTTCCCTGACGTTAGGTTGTGGTTCTTATGGTAAAAATTCCGTCGGCAACAACGTAAGTGCGGTGAATCTTTTAAATATCAAACGGGTTGGCAGACGGAGAAATAATATGCAGTGGTTTAAAGTGCCTTCAAAAATCTATTTTGAACGTGACTCTATTCAATATTTACAATCAATGAAAGGCGTGGAGCGCGTGGTGATCGTCACCGACCGCACGATGGTCGATTTGGGCTTTGTGGAAAAAATTGCCCATCAATTGACCACACGTGGCAACCATGTGACGTATCAACTGTTTGCTGATGTTGAGCCGGATCCAAGCATCGAAACCGTGCGTCGCGGCACCGAATTGTTGCGCAACTACCAGCCGGACACCATCATTGCGTTGGGCGGCGGCTCGGCGATGGATGCGGCAAAAGTGATGTGGCTGTTCTATGAGCAACCGGAAGTAGATTTCCGTGATTTGGTACAAAAATTCATGGATATTCGCAAGCGGGCGTTCAAATTCCCGCAATTAGGGCGCAAAGCGAAATTTATCGGCATCCCGACTACGTCCGGTACCGGTTCTGAAGTGACCCCGTTTGCGGTGATCACCGAAGGCGATAAAAAATACCCGATTGCGGATTATTCGTTGACCCCGACCATTGCGATTGTCGATCCGTCATTCACCATGAGCGTGCCGGCACACGTGACTGCCGACACTGGTTTAGATGTGTTGACCCACGCCACCGAAGCCTATGTGTCCACCTTGGCGAACGACTTTACCGACGGTTTGGCATTGCAAGCGATTAAACTGGTGTTTGAATATTTAGAGCGCTCGGTGAAAAACGGCGCCTCTGATCCGGAAGCACGTGAAAAAATGCATAACGCCTCAACCATCGCAGGGATGGCATTTGCCAACGCCTTCTTGGGCATGAATCACTCGATGGCGCACAAAATCGGCGGTCGTTTCCACACCCCTCACGGTCGCACCAATGCGATTTTGATGCCGCATGTGATCCGTTATAATGGCACTCGCCCGCAAAAAACCGCAACTTGGCCGAAATATAACTACTACAAAGCCGATGTGAAATACCAAGAAATCGCCAAAATGTTAGGCTTGCCAAGCACAACGGCAGCGGAAGGCGTTGAATCTTTTGCTCAAGCGTGTTCTGATTTGGCACAAAAAGTCGGCATCAAAATGTCGTTTAAAGATCAAGGTCTCAACGAACAAGAGTGGATGGACAGCCGTCGTGATATCGCCCTGTTGGCATTTGAAGACCAATGCTCCCCAGCCAATCCACGCTTACCAATGGTGGAAGATATGGAGCAGATCTTAACCAAGGCGTTTTATGGTGATAAGTAAAACGACACGTTAGTTTTAGCTCAATAAACAAAACCGCACTTTACTAGTCTAATAAGACTGGTGAAGTGCGGTTTTTTAGTGGTTATATGATTAATTATGTGTTTTTTGATAAAATAATAAAATTCTCAGAACAAAACTGATTAATCCGAGAAATTGGACCAATAATAACGCATTATTATTGGCTGTTTTTATAACCGCACTTTAATAGACTATTTATGTTTGATATTGGGATTCAGATGGATAACCGGATTGTCAGAGAACATGAAGTGATCCATACTTATTTCAAAATCATCATTGGCACCGTTAAATAACATTTGCTTAGTATTTTCCAGGTGTTGCCACATTGCTATTTTGGCGGCTTCTGCATCTTTACGCATTAGGGCATCCAGAATTTTATCATGTTCATCACACCAACTGTCGATTGAGCGGGCATCAATATGTTCATGTAATTTTAGCCAATATGGATTTAATGTTCTTTGCCGCCACATCTCTTGAACGATGGTGACTAATGATGAATTGCGAGTGATTTTGGCAATACGGGTATGAAATGCCAAATCCCATTCGGAGTCTCTAAAGCGGTCTTCCTGACGGGCATTTTTTTGAATTTCCAATAATGCAACCATATCCTCTTTAGTGACCTGTGTTGCTGCAAACTCAGCAATATTACTTTCGATCAGTTGCCTTGCTTGTAACAACTCAAATGGCCCACAGGTTGCGAACTCTAGCCCTTTTCCCGGCAAGATAACATCATCGGGTTTGTTGGAGATAACATGAATCCCAGATCCTTTTCTGACTTCAACATACCCCTCGACTTCCAACGAAATAATTGCTTCTCTGACAACGGTTCGGCTGACATTCATTTCTTCGACAATAGAACGTTCCGGCGGCAATTTGTCGCCCACCGGATAAATTCCGGTTTCGATTCTGGTTTTTAACACCTGAGCCAGTTGTTGATATAGCCTTTGATTCTCAATCCATTCCATTTTTTGTTCCTTCCGGCTGGAATATATTATACAAATTAAAAGTACCTCTATTGTAGACATGAGGTACTTGTCATACTTTTTGTATTCTACATCATTCCAAGCAGCTTAGGTAATACCAATGAAATATCTGGAATATAGGTCACTAAGAATAAGGAGATCAGCAAGATAGAGAAGAATGGCAGCATTGGTTTAATCAGATTTTGTAGTTTCACGCCGGAAACCGAACAGCCAACGAACAGTGCACTACCGACAGGCGGGGTACATAAGCCGATACAGAGATTAAAAATCATCATAATCCCAAAATGTACCGGATCCATTCCCATTTCTGTCACGATTGGTAAAAAAATTGGAGTAAAAATCAGCACAGCCGGGGTCATATCCATGAATATCCCGATCATCAGTAAGATGATGTTGATAATTAACAGAATGATAATTAAGTTATCTGAGATGCTAATCAATAAATCATTTATCATATAAGGAATATCGGCATTGGTCATAATCCAAGACATCGATACCGATACCCCAACTAAGAATAAAACAATAGAAGTTGTGATCACCGCATCTAAAATAATCGATGGTAAATCTTTCAGTTTAATTTCGCGATAAATCAACACGGATAAAACAAAAGTATAGACAACTGCGATGGCAGAGGCTTCTGTTGCAGTAAAAATTCCGCCTAAGATCCCACCGATAACCACCACAACCATCAACAAACTTGGTATCGCATCTAACATATACTTAATAAACAGGTTTAATGTCGGTTTTTCCAAAAGCGGATAATTGCGTTTTTTAGCCAAAACATAGTTAACTAACATAATTCCAAAACCCATCAGGAAACCTGGGAGATAACCAGCCATAAATAAGGTGGCAACGGAAATTCCGCCGGCGGTTAAGGCATAAACAATCATGACGTTTGATGGTGGAATTAACAAACCTGAAATGCAAGAGGTGACATTAATGGCAGCTGAATAGGCGGGATCATAACCGGCTTTTTTCTGGAGCGGCGCCATGGTTCCGCCTACTGCCGCTGCGGCTGCCACAGCAGAGCCAGAAATAGAGCCGAACATCATATTTGCCATCACATTAACATGGCCAAGTGAGCCGGGAACGCGTCCGACCAACACTTGAGAGAAATTGATTAACCGAATTGCAATACCACCGCTGTTCATCATAGAACCGGCAAGAATAAAAAACGGAATAGCCAATAAAGAGAAGCTATCCAAGCCGGTAGCGATTTTTTGACCCGCGGTAATTACTGTCACATCGGTGGGCAACATTAAGCTGCCGGTAACAATAGTTGAAATACCAATAGAGAAGGAGATCGGTACACCGATGAAAACCAAGATGATAAATGATAACAGCATTATCATTGGTATAAACCACTCCCAAGACGTTAACCATTCCATCATTTTTCCCCTTTCGTACTATTTAGTTTCGTTATGTTATCGCAGGTAAACAATAGACTATAAAACATCATCAAGATTCCGCTTAAAGGCAAAGCAATATAAACATAAGCCATTGGTAATTGCATCGAAGGAGAAATTTGTCCCGAAGCATATACTTTGGAAACCAACGTGCCTCCGCCATACACCATGACACTCAATGCAAATAGAAAAATAAAAATATTAATCACAATATTACTTAACTGTTTCTTTTTGCCGCTTAGATTGTGAGTAAACAGATCGATAGACAGATGACGTTGCACACCGACTGTATAAGCGGCGCCTAACAATCCAACCCAAATCATACTGAAGCGGGCTATTTCATCTGTTACTGTACTAGGTGTTTGTAATACATAGCGGCTAAAAACCTGCCAACTAACACACATAACCAATAACACCATGACCACAATAGAAAAGCTTGAAATAAACAAGTCTATCGGTTTTTTTATTTTCTCGATTTGCATATGAGTGCCCTTTTTACTGGTATGAAAAAGTTATTTAGCTTCTTCGGTTTTAATTGCTTCCATTAGTGTTGATAAATTAGGATCTTTAGCAAAATCATCGTAAATTGGTGCTAAAGCATTACGAAACGGCTGTTTGTCCACTTCGATGAAGGTTGCACCTAATTTTTCAGATTCTGCTTTAGAGCGAATTACCTCTTCATCCCATAATTTTTGTTGCAAAATTTCAGAGTCTTTTGCTGCTTGCATCAGTAGTGTTTGTTGTTCTGGGCTTAGCTTATCCCAAGTGCTATTGGCAATGACTAAATAGTCCGGTACGCTGACACGTTCATCTTGTGAATAAAATTTGGCGACTTCAACATGGCGGGTTTGGTAGTAAGACGGAATATTGTTTTCTGCTCCATCGATTACACCTTGTTGGATTGCGGTATAGACTTCCCCAAATGGAATCGGCACGGGTGAAGCTCCTAAAAGTTCCATTGACTTATTAGTAGTTGGTGTCGGAACAACCCGAATTTTCATGCCTTTTAAATCAGCCGGAGAATGAATTGGTTTTTTGGCATAGAAGCTGCGTGTACCGGCAACATAAGACGCAATAATTTTAAAACCGCTATCTTGTGATTTTGCCGTAATTTGCTCTCCAATTGGTCCAAACAGCACACGTTTAAAGTGCTCTTCATCGCTGAAAAGATAAGGCAGGCTAAAAATCGCAAATTCACTGACAAAAGGTTCTAGCTCACTGGCACTGGCTTTCGTCATGTCTAATGCTTTATTTTGTACCATCTCTATCGTTTCGCGCGGACTACCCATTTGACTGCTTGGGTAGATTCTCAAATTGAGTTCACCATTAGATTTTTCTTTTAAATCTTTTGCTAATTGATCCAGAGCTTGATGCACAACGTGGGATTGATCCAAATTATGCGCCAATTTTAATGTGACCCGAGCAGCCAAAACCTCTACAGAGGTTGCCAATAATGGTAAAGCTACATACAGACTGGCTAGTAACGGTTTAAATTTCATCAGAATCTCCTTAATTGATTTGAAAGATGTCATATATGTTGGTAGGTGAGAATGTTTATATTCCATTTCAAGAGATTATCTTGGAAGGATTACATAATAATCAGTATTACCAATTGAAGACATCGGCATCTTACCACTAAAAATCATTGACGTTATTTTCCTATTTCTACAAATGTGAGTGATATCACATAAAATAATAATATATATTTTTGTTATTGGTATAACAAGATTGCTGTGATATAACGTGCAATAAATTCACTACCTGATTGAAGGGGGATAAACAATGAGCGCTTTTCTAACGGAAAACTTCCTGCTTGATACTGAGTTTTCACAAAAACTCTACTTTGATTATGCGGTTAATCAGCCAATTTTTGATTACCACTGCCATCTTCCACCAGAACAAATTGCAATTGATTATCAATTTAAAAATTTGTATGACATCTGGTTGAGGGGTGATCACTATAAATGGCGGGCAATGCGTACTCATGGAGTCAGTGAACAATTATGTACTGGGGATAGCTCGGATTATGACAAGTTTATCGCTTGGGCCAAGACCATACCGCATACCATTGGTAATCCGCTTTACCACTGGACACATTTAGAATTGAGACGGCCATTTGGGATTACCGATATTTTATTATCAGCTGATACCGCTGATGACATTTGGAATCGCTGTAATGCTATGTTGGCAACAAAACCCTTTTCAGCCAGGGGCATTATGCAGCAAATGAATGTTAAATTCGTTGGCACAACCGATGATCCGATTGATGATTTGCAGCATCATAAAACCATTGCGGAAGACCGCACTTTTGGTATTAAAGTAGCGCCAAGTTGGCGTCCGGATAAAGCATTTAATATCGAATTGGATACCTTCAATGATTATATCGAAAAACTGGCACGGGTTTCCGATACGGATATCAGTTCCTTTACCGCACTTTGCGATGCGTTGAAAAAACGGATGGATTATTTTGCAGCTCACGGCTGCAAAGTATCCGATCACGCTTTGGATGTTGTGCTTTATGGTGAAGCGGACGAAGCCACTCTCAATACTATTCTAAGTAAGCGTTTAGCTGGGCAGTTGCTGACTCAACCAGAAGTGGCACAATTTAAAACGGCAGTATTGGTATTCCTGAGCGGCGAATATTCTCGTAGAGGATGGGTGCAACAATATCATATCGGTGCCATACGCAACAATAATAGTTTTATGTTCAAACAATTAGGTCCGGATACCGGATTTGATTCGATTAATGATGAACCTATTGCCCGGGCGCTTTCCTGTTTGCTTAATGCACAAGCCAAAAATGATGCATTACCAAAAACCATCCTGTATTGCTTAAATCCTAGAGATAACGAAGTGATTGCCACGATGTTGGGTAATTTCCAGCAAGGCGGTGTTGCCGGCAAAATGCAGTTCGGCTCAGGATGGTGGTTTAATGACCAAAAAGACGGCATGTTGCGTCAAATGACCCAATTGAGCCAACTGGGATTATTGAGTCATTTTGTTGGTATGTTGACCGATAGCCGTAGCTTCTTGTCTTACACTCGCCACGAATATTTCCGTCGCTTGCTATGCCAAATGCTCGGACACTGGGTCAGAGATGGCGAAGCCCCAGCTGATTTAGCGTTACTTGGCAACATGGTTTCCAATATCTGTTTTGATAATGCGAAGAAGTACTTTGCGATTGAATTAAATTAATACAGGAAAGAAAAAGAAATGAAACAACTTAATCGTCAAAACTTCCCCGGCCCTCAATACCCGACCAAAATTATCCAGTTTGGTGAAGGCAATTTTTTGCGGGCGTTTATCGACTGGCAGATTGATATTTTAAATGAGAAGACCGGATTAAATGCGGGGATTACTGTTGTCCGTCCGATTGACAGCGATTTTCCGCCGTCGTTGAACACGCAAGACGGGCTTTATACTACGATTATTCGTGGCTTGAATGAGCAGGGTGAGGCGGTGAAAGAGGCGCGTCTCATACGCTCGGTCAATAATGAAATTAATGTGTACCGAGATTTCGCCGATTATTTGGCGCTTGCTCGTGATGAAAATATTCAGCTCGTGTTTTCCAATACCACTGAAGCGGGAATTAGTTATAACGAACAAGATCAATTCAGTGATACACCACCGAGTAGTTATCCGGCGAAACTGACCCGTTTATTGTTCGAACGCTTTGCCCATTTTAACGGTGCGCCGGATAAGGGCTGGACGCTATTACCGTGTGAGCTGATTGATTATAACGGCGAAAAATTGAAGGAGCTGGTGCTGAAATATGCGGCGCAATGGCAGTTGCCACCGCACTTTGCGCAATGGATTGAACAGAGTAATACTTTTTGTTCCACCTTGGTCGATCGCATTGTCACCGGTTATCCGCGTGATGAAGTGACTGCGCTTGAACAGGCGTTCGGCTATCAAGATGCGTTTTTGGATACCGCCGAATATTTTTATCTGTTCGTGATCCAGGGACCGGAATCGGTTAAACAGCTGCTGAATTTAGATCACGTTGCGATGAATATTTTGGTCGTGGACGACATCAAACCGTATAAAGAGCGTAAAGTGGCGATTTTGAACGGGGCGCATACCGCACTTGTGCCGGTGGCATATTTGGCGGGCATGGATTATGTCGGCGAAAGTATGGAAGATCCGCAATTACGCGAGTTTGTGGAGCAAACCATTCATCAGGAAATCATCCCGGTGCTATCGTTACCGCAAGCCGAGCTGGAACAGTTTGCCGATGCGGTGATCAACCGTTTCCGCAACCCGTTTATCAAACATCAGTTACTTTCGATTTCCTTGAACAGTATGACTAAATATGTCACTCGTATTTTGCCGCAGTTATTGGCTTATCACCAAAAATTCCATCGTTTACCGGAGCGCTTGACGTTTGCTTTAGCGGCATTAATCGCTTTTTATCGTGGTAAGCGTAATGGCGAAGCGATCCCGTTAAATGATGATCAATTCTGGTTGGATAACTATGTACTTTGGTGGCAACAGCTTGAACAGCAGCAGATTTCCGTAGCGCAGCTGGTCAGTAATGTGCTGCGACAACAAGAACATTGGCAGCAGGATTTAAATGAAGTGCCGGGCTTGACGTTGCAGTTGACCGAGCAGGTGCAGGCGATTTTAACTGACGGTATGCGCACCGCACTTCGGGTTTATTGCAAGGATTAAATAATAATGAAACAGTTGATCAAAATTAATCCGCAGGACAATGTCGCCGTCGCGTTGCAGGATTTATCCGCAGGACAAACGCTGGATTGTGATGGCAATCCGCTTGAGGTGAAAAGTGCGGTTGCGCGCGGACATAAAATAGCGCTGCAAACGATAGCCGCAGGTGATTTGGTGATCAAATACGGCTATCCGATTGGGCATGCCACCCAGTCGATCGACATTGGCGAACATGTGCATGTACACAATACCAAAACCAATCTGAGCGACATCAACGACTATCAATACGAGCCGATTTCGACCGCACTTTCGGCGCAGGCGGAAGACAGAAAAGTGCGCTTATACCGTCGCAAAAACGGCGAAGTCGGCATTCGTAACGAATTGTGGATCGTGCCGACGGTGGGCTGCGTGGTCGGTATTGCACGTCAGATCCAAAAGCAATTTTTACAAAATCACCCCGAATTGGCGATTGACGGTGTGTATACTTTCAATCATAGCTACGGGTGTTCGCAATTGGGTGATGATCATGAAAATACCAAAATTATTTTGCAGGATATGGTCAAACACCCGAACGCCGGTGCGGTGTTGGTGATCGGTTTGGGCTGTGAAAATAACCAGGTGAATGTATTTCAGCAGACGTTGGGCGATTACGATCATGAACGGGTCAAATTTATGGTGTCGCAGAAAGTGGAAGATGAAGTTGAGGCTGGTGTCGCCTTGCTCGAACAATTGTATCAACAAATGGCGCAAGACAAACGGCAAGCGGGCAAGTTGAGCGAAGTGAAATTCGGGCTGGAATGCGGCGGTTCTGACGGCTTTTCCGGCATCACCGCCAACCCGATGCTTGGGCTGTTTTCGGATTATCTGACCTCGCATGGCGGCACAACGGTGTTGACCGAAGTACCGGAAATGTTTGGCGCGGAACGCATTCTAATGAGCCATTGTCGAGATGAGCAGACTTTTAATAAAACGGTGGCGATGGTCAATGATTTCAAACAGTATTTTATTCGGCACCAGCAACCAATTTATGAAAACCCATCACCGGGCAACAAAGAGGGCGGCATCACTACGCTGGAAGACAAATCCCTCGGCTGCACGCAAAAAGCCGGACATAGCCGAGTGGTTGATGTGCTCAAATACGGCGAACGCTTAAAAATCCCCGGCTTGAACCTGCTGAGCGCGCCGGGCAATGATGCAGTGGCAACTAGCGCCTTAGCTGCGGCAGGTTGCCATATCGTGTTGTTTACCACCGGACGCGGAACGCCCTACGGCGGTTTTGTGCCAACACTGAAAATCGCCACCAACAGCGAACTGGCAAACAAGAAAAAACACTGGATCGATTTTAACGCTGGGCAACTGTTGGAAGAGGTATCCATGATGCAAATGTTGCAAAATTTCATTGATCTGCTGGTCAATACCGTAAATGGACAACCGACAAAAAATGAGATTAATGACTTCCGCGAATTGGCGATTTTCAAAAGTGGTGTGACTTTATAGCTAGCGAATCTGGGAATTTGATGAGATATCCATGTGCAGTATCGCTGTACATGGATAAGAAATCGTATCAACAGACCCTATTATTTTCTGACAATATTCAAACGGTAGCTCAGTAAAGCACACAGAATCAATAGACAGCCTAGTAACTTCAGTATCGTTATCGGCTCGTTCATTATCCAGACGCTTAAGATTAATGTCCAAACCGGCTCCAGCACCATAATAATTGCGGCGGTTGTAATATTGCAGTGCTTCTGCCCAAGCGTTTGTACAAAATAACGCAAGTTGCTGGCAATCAGTACACTGGCAACAAACCACAGCCAGGTTTGGCTTGAAATATTGGTTCGCCAAACTTCAAAAGTGAGTGAATAACCACTGCATAACATGCCGACGATTCCAAACTGAATCACAATCAGCGGCATCGACGGAATATTTTTGGCATATTGATGATTCAGCACAAAATAGAGTGCTGCGGAGAGAGAGCTGAGTAGAAATAGGATACTGCCGCTTGAAAAACGCAGTTCGCCATAGCGCCCGATAGCCAGCAAATACAGTCCGGCAAGGGCAATCGGCATCGAAAGCCAGAATACCGGCAAAGGGCGGTGTTTGAAAACCAACCAAGCAATGAGCGGTGCGATCAGCATTGACAAACTGACCAGAAAAGCGCCTTCCCCTAAAGCATTACTGTAGGTTATACCTTGAACCCAGAGAAATAGATTGAGCGCTAATACCACGCCGACCGCACTTGCATTCAGAATTTGTATTTTAGTCAGACGATATAATGACCGATAGGCGAAAGGCAAAAAAATGAATGCTGCCAATAAAAAACGCAGCCCCATAAAGCCGACGGAGGGCATTTCTGCAATCGCATTTTTCGACAAAAACCACCCCGAAGCGCCGATCAGCGTAACCAGAAACATCAGCAGTTGTCCGAGATAGTTTTGCATGGCGATATCCGATGATAAGGAGGAAAGAATCCCCTGTTATCATCTTATTGATTAAAATAGACTTTTTTCAACGCCAATTCCAGTCCGCGAAATTCTGCCAAACCTTTCAGACGACCAATAGCTGAATAGCCTGGGTTGGTTTTCTTACGCAAATCGTCCAGCATCTGATGGCCGTGATCGGGACGCATTGGAATCAAGCGCTGATTACCTGCGGCTTTGCGTTTGTACTCTTCGCTTAGTAAGGCCTTGACCACATTAAACATATCAACATCACCCTCTAAATGCGCCGCTTCGTGGAAAGTCAGTGGGTTTTCCTCGCGGCAAGTGGAGCGCAAATGGGCGAAATAGATCCGATCGGCAAAGCGTTCGGTCATTTGCACCAAATCGTTATCGGAACGCACGCCGTAAGAGCCAGTGCACATAGTGAAACCGTTTGCCGCCAGCGGTTGGGTTTCGACAAACCATTGCATATCTTCAATCGTGGAAACAATCCGTGGCAAACCTAAAATTGGGCGCGGCGGATCATCAGGGTGAATCGCCATTTTGATTCCGACTTCTTCCGCCACCGGAATAATCTGTTGCAAAAAGAATGCCAAATGCTGACGGAACTGTTCCTTGCTGATGCCTTGATAGCGATCCAATTGTTGCTGGAACTCGGCAAGGGTATAACCCTCTTCTGCACCCGGTAAGCCAGCGATGATATTATTGGTCAGTTGCTGAACATCTTGTGTGTTCATGTGATCAAAATAGGTTTTGGCGGCTTGCTGTTCGGCTGCACTGTAAGTTTCAGTGGCGCCAGGACGTTTTAAAATATATAGCTCGAAAGCGGCAAACGCATCTTGATCAAAGCGCAACGCTTTTGAACCGTCCGGCAATTGGTATGCCAAATCGGTACGCGTCCAATCCAACACCGGCATGAAATTATAACAAACGGTATCAATACCGCACTTTGCCAAATTGCGCAGGGTTTGCTGATAATTTTCAATCCATTGCAGATATTGCCCAGTTTGGGTTTTGATCTCTTCATGCACCGGCACGCTTTCGACCACTGACCACACCAATCCGGCTTGTTCGATCTCACTTTTACGCTTCTCGATCTCCTCAATACTCCACACTTGCCCGTTCGGGATATGATGAAGTGCGGTCACAATCCCCGTCGCCCCCGCCTGACGAATATCCGCCAATGACACCGGATCTTTCGGCCCGTACCAACGCCATGTTTGTTCCATTTTTTGCTCCTATGACTAAATTAAATTCCGACGATAACCGGATTAACACTAAATAAATAACCATCAAAATCAGGGTCTTCTACATCTGATAATTCGAAAAGTTTTTGTTTCACATTTTCTAAATGTTGCCACATCGCCTTTCTTGCCAAAGCAGGATCTTTACGCTGAATAGCCGTGATGATATTTTCATGATCTTGTAACCATAAATAACGATAACTTTGATTAGGAATATGGGCGTGTAACCCTTTCCACATTTCACTGTCAGTGCGGTATTTCCAAAGATCTTTTTGCATTCTAACTAACACTTCATTTTGTGTTATTTCTGCGATGGTTGAATGAAAATCTTCATCTGCAACATAGTCTTCTTCACCAAGCTGTAAGCTTTTTCGCTCTTGGTTTAAGATTGATTTCAGTTTATCGATATCTTTTTTAGTGGCTTGAATTGCAGCGAATTCTGCAATACTACTTTCTAATAACTGCCGCGCCTGCAATAGTTCAAAGGGACCGATATCAGAAAAAATATCGTCTTTTTCGTCATTTGCAGCAACCGGAAGTGCGGTGACATAAACCCCTGATCCTTTTTTGATATCAATAAGATTTTCTAGTTCAAGCATAATCAGTGCTTCCCTGATTACCGTTCGACTGACCCCGAACTCTTCGGCAAAATCACGTTCGGTTGGCAATCTATCGCCAATGTTATATATACCATCGGCAAGTCGTTCTTTTAATAAAAGTCCTATTTTTTTATAGGAACGTAGTTCATTATTATCCATTATTCAACTCCGCTAATTACTTTATCTTATTGATATTATTACAATCAAAGTTAGTTTCTACCTTATCTCACAAATTCCGATTGGATTACCAATGTCTCTTTTACACTTCAATATTTTACCTGTTTATATGAGATTTTGGAATGCCAATAAATTAAAAATGTGATTTTAATCACATTTTTATTATATTTTGGTATACCAATTTTATAAAGTAAGTAGAATGACTTCGAATACATAAAGCTGTTGGTTTACTAATTTACTAATTTACTAAATTACATTACAAGGAGGATTTATGAGCATTGCATTAAATCATAATTTAAAAAATAAAATTATAGTTATCACGGGTGCTGGGGGGATTTTATGTGGCTTTATCGCACAAGAATTAGCAAAAACCCAAGCAAAAATTGCCTTATTGGATATTAACTTTGAGGTTGCAAATCAATTTGCACAGCAAATTAATAATAACGGTGGAATATCAAAAGCTTATCAAACAAACGTATTGAATTTAGATAGTATCAAGCAAGCACGTGATGACATTTTTAAAGATTGGGGGACATGTGATGTTCTAATTAACGGTGCTGGTGGTAATAGTCCAAAAGCCACTACTGAAAATGAATTTCATGAAGATAATTTACCAGATACAACTAAGACATTCTTTGAGCTAGATAAAAGTGGAATAGAGTTTGTTTTTAATCTTAATTATTTAGGAACATTACTACCGACCCAAGTCTTTGCAAAAGATATGTTACACAAAAAAGGTGCTTGTATTATTAATATTTCTAGTATGAATGCTTTTACCCCACTTACAAAAATACCGGCGTATTCTGGTGCTAAAGCTGCGGTTAGTAATTTTACTCAGTGGTTAGCGGTTTATTTTTCAAAAGTTGGAATTCGTTGTAATGCGATAGCCCCAGGATTTCTCGTCAGTAACCAAAATAGAGGATTGCTTTTTAACTCTGATGGTACACCGACAGCAAGAGCGAATAAAATTTTAACAAATACTCCAATGGGACGTTTTGGCCAATCACAAGAATTATTGGGAGGTATTCTGTTTTTAATTGACGAAAATTATTCATCTTTCGTAAATGGTGTGGTTTTACCGATTGATGGTGGGTTTTCATCTTATAGCGGGGTATAAGGCGTATGCTTACAAAATTTAGTAAAACACACGATATCATTATTTGTGTTGATTCTGATGGTTGTGCGATGGATACAATGGATCTAAAACATGAAAAATGTTTTGGCCCTATTTTGGTTAATGTATTTGATTTGACCGATCGGGAGCGATTTTTAATCATCTGGAACAGAATTAACCTTTACTCTCAAACTCGAGGTATCAATCGATTTAAAGGTTTAATCTTATCGTTAGAAGAATATGGTTATAAAAATGATTTCCAAAGATTAAAAGAGTGGGTTAACACTACTCAAGAACTATCTAATATTTCTTTAGAGGCTGAAATTAATAAAAATCCATCATCTGACTTAATATTAGCATTAAAGTGGTCAAATGAAGTCAATAGTGAAATAAAAGCGTTATCAGGACAGGATACTCCTTTTGATGGAGTGAAAGATTCACTTTGTAAGTTACATAAGTTTGCAAATATAGCAGTCGTCAGCTCAGCCAATAATTCAGCAATCTATGACGAGTGGCAACGCCATCAATTACTTCCCCATGTCGATATTGTTTTTGGTCAGGATCAAGGGACAAAATTATTTTGCCTCAATGAGATAAAAAAATACGGCTATCTACCCCACAATATTCTAATGGTTGGTGATTCACCTGGGGATTTACAGGCTGCACAAGATTCCAATGTTCACTTTTTTCCGATAATCAGAGATCAAGAAGCTGAATCTTGGGCGCAGCTTGTCACAGAAACATTACCGAAGTTAATTGCTTGTGAATTTGGAGTAGATTATCAATACAAACTCATTTCAGCATTTAACCATTCATTGCGTGATTAGAGGATAAATCAAATGACAAAAGTAAATTTAACTAAAGCTCCTTTTTTTCTATCCGAGCAAGATATTAATTGGGTCATCAATACCATCGAAGATATGAGTATTGAAGAAAAAATAGGCCAACTTTTCGTTAATATGGGTTCAAGCCGAGATGAGGGATATCTTACTGAAATGGTTAATAAATACCATATTGGTGCTGTCCGTTATAATCCTGGAACTGCTGCAGAGGTTTATGAACAAAATAGAATTTTACAAGAGAAGAGTAAGATCCCTTTATTAATAGCTGCTAATACAGAGGCTGGTGGCAATGGTGCTTGCACCGACGGAACTGAAATAGGTCTTCATGTTAAAGTTGCCGCAACAAATGATTCAAAATGGGCATATGAAATGGGGCGAGTATCAGGTGTTGAAGCTTCCTCCATTGGTTGTAACTGGAGCTTTGCGCCTATTGTTGATATTAATTATAACTGGCGAAACCCAATTATTTCAAATAGAAGTTTTAGTCAAAATCCTGATCAAGTATTAGAAATGGGTCTAGCTTACATGAAAGGGATTCAAGAAAGTGGGATCATGCCGGCTGCGAAACATTTTCCTGGTGATGGTGTAGATGAACGAGATCAACACCTTTCTTTCAGTATTAATAGTTTCTCATGTGAAAAATGGGATAATACTTTCGGTAAAGTTTATCAAGGATTAATTGATGCTGGCATTCCTTCTATTATGGCCGGGCATATCCATTTACCTGCATATGAAAAATATTTTTCTCCAGAATTACAAGATGAAGATTGTCTTCCTGCTACACTTTCTAAACCAATTATTACTCAATTATTACGTGAAAAAATGAATTTCAACGGTGTTGTTGTTACCGACGCAAGCCATATGGTTGCTATGACATCCTCAATGAAACGTAGTGAAGTTCTTCCAGTATCAATTGCTGCTGGCTGTGATCTTTTCCTTTTCTTCAATGATCCTGATGAAGATTTCCAATACATGATGGACGGATATAAAAACGGTATCATTACAGATGAACGTTTAGAGGCCGCCTTAATGCGTATTTTGGGATTAAAAGCAAAATTAGGTTTACATAAGAAAGAAAAAAAAGAAATTTTACCACAAAGAGAGCATGCATTATCGCAAATAGGATTGCCTGAAAATAAAGCTTTATTTAAGGAAGTTGCAGATAAAGCAATAACCTTGGTTAAAAATAAGCAAGATATTTTTCCAATATTACCTGAAAAATACAAAAGAATACTGTTAGTCGATATTAAGGGAGTCGAAGGTGGGTTTGGTAAAATAATAGCCGGCTCAGGTCCAAAACCAATTAATATTTTAAAGTCATTACTTTTAGAAAAGGGATTTGAAGTTGAACTATATAAATCACCTATGGATGAAATTCTAAGTTTACCTGATGATGAACAAGTTGAAATTATACGTAATGAATATGCGGCTAAGCGTCCAATTTATGAGCTTATAAGTAGATATGATTTAGTCATTAATGTTGCTAATGTTAACTCTAGTACTGGGCAACGCATTATATGGCAGGCAACTAAAGGCACACCAGATATTCCTTTTTATGTTCATGAATTACCATGTATTTTTGTGTCTGTTCAATGTCCTTTCCATCTAGCTGATGTGCCACAGGTTAAAACATATATTAATACTTACGATGGCAAAGAAATTACATTGAAACTACTAGTTGAAAAGTTAATGGGCGAGTCTGAGTTTAAGGGAGTTAGTCCTATAGATGCGTACTGTGGTTTTGGTGATACCTATATTTAAAAAGGAGTGAGATTATGAACACTGAACAAAGACCTTTTGGTTTTAAAGATAAAATAGCATATATGTGTGGCGATATAGCAAATGATTTAACATTTATTATGAGTGCTTTTTTTCTCATGCTCTTTTATACTAATGTATTAGAGATTCCTGGTTATATTGTTGGTATATTATTCCTCTGTTCTCGATTTATTGATGCGTTTACAGATATAGGAATGGGCAAGTTAATTGATACTATGACACCAGCAAAAGATGGTAGGTTTAGATGCTGGATTAGACGTATAGCACCATTTGTTTGTATTTCAGGTTTTTTATTATTTTTACATGTGGTTAAAGATTTTCCTTATGAATTTAAACTAGTTTATATTACGGTAACTTATATTATTTGGGGTAGCTTTTTCTATACAGCTATCAATATTCCATATGGTTCTATGGCTGCGGTAATTAGTCATAAACCTGAAGAGCGCGCTTCTTTATCCGTATTCAGAAGTGTGGGTGCAAATATAGCAGTTATGTTTATATCCTTCTTTGTACCATTGGTTGTCTATCAGAATATAGATGGAAAGCAAATTATTATTCCTGAAAGATTTACCATCGTTGCTGGAGTATTTGTGATTGTTGCTTTTGTTTTATATAGAATTTGTTATAAATATACTATAGAGAGAATCCAAATTCCAACTAAAGAACATAAACGTGAGAATTGTTTAAGTGATATTAAAGATATTTTTAGTAGTTTATCCTGTAATAAAGCACTAATGATACTTATTATTGCGGCTATTATTTTACTATTAGCTAATTTACTTATAGGGACAATGAATCCATATCTATATATTGATTATTTCAATAGTAAATTAGGCCTATCTATTGGTGGGATACTTGGTGTAATAGGAACATTCTTGTTGGCACCATTTATTCAAATTATAATTAAAAAATATGGTAAGAAAGAAGCCTCAGCAGTTTGTGCTTTATTAACATCAATTATATATTCTATAATGTATTTTATGCAGATTGAAAATGTCTGGGTTTATATTATTTTTGCTTTCTTCGGTCTGATAGGATTTAACTTCTTTATGTTAGTTATCTGGGCATTTATTACAGATATTATTGATAACCAAGAAGTTAAAGAAAATACTCGGGAAGATGGGACTATTTATGCCGTTTATTCATTTGCAAGAAAGATTGGACAAGCATTAGCTGGTGGACTTGGTGGATTTGCATTGAGTGCTGTAGGATATACTGCAGGTTTACAACAGCAATCTGAGGAAACATTAAGTAATATTTACAGTGTAGCAACATTAGTGCCAGCTATATCTTGTTTTCTATTATTTTTAATTCTTCAATTTTGGTATCCTCTTTCAAAATTAGTAATAGCTGAAAATGTTAAAGAATTAGAATCTCGTCGTAAAAATTAATAATTTTTTAAAAATAGCCTCTATCATTAGATAAAGGCTATTATATTTATATAAGGTATTTATCATGACCCCCTTTATGTGCGAAGACTTTTTGCTCTCGAATGAAACCGCTCGCCGTTTATATCATGATTACGCCGCGCAACAACCGATTTTTGATTACCACTGCCATTTAAATCCGCAAGAGATTGCCGAAAATCGGCAGTTTCAGGATTTAAGCGAAATTTGGCTGGCGGGCGATCACTATAAATGGCGCGCCTTGCGCACTGCCGGCGTAGAAGAACGCTTAATTACCGGTGACGCATCCAATTATGAAAAATATCTGGCGTGGGCAAACACCGTGCCGTTGTGTATCGGTAATCCGATTTATCATTGGACGCATTTGGAGCTGCGCCGTCCGTTCGGCATTGAAAACACACTGTTCAATCCGCAAAATGCCGAGCGAATTTGGCAGCAATGTAATGAAATGTTGCAAGACAGCCGTTTTACCGCCCGTGGCATTATGCAACAGATGAATGTCAAACTGGTCGGCACCACCGACGATCCGATTGATAGCCTACAATATCATCAAGCTATTGCCGCTGATTCGACGTTCGATATCGACGTCGTGCCGAGTTTCCGTCCAGATAAAGCGTTTAAAATCGAGCTACCGCACTTTAACGACTATTTAGCCGAACTGGGCGCAGTCAGCGATATTGACATCGTGACCTTTGCCGATCTGCAACAGGCGCTGTTGAGCCGTCTGGATCACTTTGATCGGCACGGCTGTAAATCCGCTGATCATGGCATTGAAATTTTGCGCTTTGCGTCGATTCCGGCAGAAAAAGAGCTGGATCGGATTTTACAGTTGCGCAGAAATAATCAGCCACTAAGTGAATTGCAAATTGCGCAATTCAGCACGGCAGTTTTAGTCTGGCTGGGGCAGCAATATCAGCAACGTCAATGGGTGATGCAGCTGCATATCGGCGCACTGCGCAACAATAACAGCCGGATGTTTAAGCTGTTGGGGGCTGATGCTGGTTTTGATTCGATTGCCGACCGCACTTTTGCCGAACCGTTGTCACGCTTGCTCGACAGCATGGATCAAACGGACAACTTGCCGAAAACCATTATTTACTGCCTCAATCCGCGTGATAACGAGATGATCGCCAGCATGATCGGCAATTTCCAAGGCGGTGGTGTCGGCGGCAAAATTCAGTTCGGTTCCGGTTGGTGGTTTAACGATCAAAAAGACGGCATGGAGCGCCAGCTGCAACAGCTCTCGCAATTAGGCTTACTGAGCCAATTTGTCGGTATGTTGACTGATTCGCGCAGCTTTTTATCCTACACCCGACATGAATATTTCCGCCGCATTCTGTGCGAAATGTTAGGACAATGGGTCGAAAAAGGCGAAGCGCCGAATGATTTGGATCTGCTGGGCAATATGGTCAGCAATATCTGTTTCCATAATGCGAAAAACTATTTTAAATAGAATAAGGCGGAGATTATCCGCCCTATACCGAATCACTTAAACGCCAACTGGGTATTCAAACTGCTCAGGAATGTTTTTTCGTCGCTGAGTTCGCTTTGGGTCAGGGGGTTGCGGTCTAAGTAGCCATTCTCGAACTCTAATTCCCAATGTGTTAAATCACTGCTGACATCTAGCGTGAATTTATCGGTGAGTTCGGTGGCGCGGCGGGAGCGGTTGATGATCAGGGCAAGCCGCAGCAAGATGATCAAAGCTAATATGTCCTGAACTTCATAACGGTTGTCTTGTGGCGTCAGGTCACTCAGTTTAAAGGATTTGATCTGAAACCGGGTGAGCGTCGCCAGCAGGCGTTGTTGGCTACGGTCGAAACCGGGCAGTTCGCTGTTTTGCAAAATGTAGGCTGAATGTTTTTGTACACCGCTGTGGTTGATGGCAATGCCGACTTCGTGCAGTAAGGCGGCGGAGAGTAAGATATTTTGCATATCGGCAACCAGATCCGGATTGCGCCAGCGTGCGTATTTTTGTCCAAGCAGCACGGCAGTGTCAGCAACTCGCAGTGCTTGATCTTGATCAACGTTGAAATGCTCCATTAGGCTGTTGACGGTACGCTCGCGAATATCGTCCACCTGAAAGCTGCTTTCCAGTCCATACATCACGCCTTCGCGCAACGCACCATCGGAATAGCGCATTTGTTCGATGCGGTAGTTTTCGAATACTGCACTTAGGATTGCTAAGCCGGGCACAAATACGCTGATGCGATCGTCGGTTAGACCGGCAATTTTTAGTTTATCGAAACTGTCGAATTTGAGTACCCGTTCGATAAGTTGTTGCAGATTTTCAGCGGTGATAACCCCGTCGTTATTGAAGTTTTCTGCAATAATCTGACTGACGGTTTTGATGGTGCCGGAAGAACCCAGCACGGATTGCCAGCCCAAATGGCGATATTCCCAAGACAGATCTTCAATTTTGGACAGTGCAGCCTGTTTGGCTTGGTTGAAGTTTTTATTGCTGATTTTACCGTCGCCAAAATAGGTTTTGCCAAAACTGACACAGCCCATGTGGCGGCTTTCGGCGATCAGCGGATTAAAGCCCTCGCCGATAATCATTTCAGTCGAGCCACCGCCGATATCCACCACCAGTTTACGTCCGTTCTCCGGTTGGGTGTGTGACACACCGGAATAGATCAATTTAGCTTCTTCGGTGCCGGAGATAATCCGAATCGGGAACGGAAAGACTTGTGCTGCTGCTGTCAAAAACTCCTCGTTGTTGACGGCACGACGCAGCGTGTATGTACCGACTGCTCTGACATTTTCCGTCGGAAAGCCTTGCAACCTTTCGGCAAATAGGGCAAGACAAGCCACGCCACGTTCAATCGCTTCACGGCTGAGTTGCTGCTTGTCATCCAGTCCTTGCGCCAGTTGTACCCGTTGTTTTAAGCGGGATAAAACTTGAATCGATCCATTGACGATACGCACAATAATCATGTGAAAACTGTTGGAGCCTAAATCAATGGCGGCAAACTCTTTTGCATTCGATTCGGTGGTGGTTTGTTGGTTCATAGGGCTTACTCTTTGATTTTTTCGTTAGATTGGTTCAGTAAATAATTATGGATAGCCAATTGCGAACGGCAAGGCGGTTGATTGTTACGAACATATTTATTTTTCTCTTCCGCATCAATAATACGCGCTTTTGTATTATCTGATAACTGAAGATTTAAAATATCGATCACACACTGTTTGGCATCGGCGTCCAGCAACGGCGCACCGACTTCAATGCGGCGATCTAAATTTCGAGTCATCCAGTCGGCGGAGGAGATATACACGTCTGGATCGCCGTCGTTTTCAAAATAATAGACTCGAGGATGTTCTAAAAAACGGTCGATGATGCTGATGATCTGGATATTTTCGCTCAGTCCATTGACCCCAGCACGCAACGAGCACATACCGCGTAAAATCATGCGAATTTTCACCCCGGCTTGGCTGGCGGTATATAATAAATCCACAATCTCTTGATCAACCAAATTATTGATTTTTAAAATAATACCGCTCTTTTTTCCGGCTTGAGCATGTTTGATTTCACGATTGATCAATGCAGACAGGCGATTTCTGACGTTGATTGGGGAGACTAGTAAATGGCTGAATTTGGTTGGGCTGAATGGCATTTCGATAAAACGGAAGACTCGTTTTACCTCTTCGCTGATCTTACTGTTTTTGGTCAGCAGAGCAAAGTCGGTATAAATCCGCGCGGTACTTTCGTGGAAGTTACCGGTGCCGATGTGGGCGTAATCAACCAGTTGTTCGTTTTCACGTCGGGTGATGAGAAACAGTTTGGAATGGATTTTAAAACCCGGTGAGGAGAACACCACTTTGATATTGCTGTCGGTCAAACGTTTCGCCCAGTTGATGTTGGCTTCTTCATCAAACCGTGCCTGCAACTCGATAATCACCGTCACTTGTTTACCATTGTTGGCAGCGTTCATCAAGGCTTCAATCACACGCGATTTTTTCGCTACTCGATACAGATTAATCTTAATCGCGCTAACTTTCGGATCAAATGAAGCTTGACGCAACAGCTCACAAATGGTGTTAAAACTGTGATATGGATAGTATAGCAAAATATCTTTTTTACTGATGGCTTCCAAAATCGTGCGTGCATGCTTTAATTGCGGATGCACAATCACCGACAGCGGCGCATTCACCAGCTCTTTATTACCTAAATCCGGAAATTGTAGCAGGTGTTTAAAACTTAAATAGCGTCCACCGGCTTCAACCGAATCTAACTTACTGATATTTAATCGCCTTTTTAGCATTTTTAGCAAGGCTTTCGGCATGGATTTTTCATATAGAAAACGTACCGGCTGTGCAGTCACTCGCTGTTTCAGACTGGAGGACATCAATTCCAGCAGGCTGTATTCCACTTCAGTGATCAAATCATATTCCGCATCACGGGTCATTTTGATTGAATAGGCACTGATTTCGTCGTAATTAAAAATTTCAGTATCAAAAATATCTTCCAGGCAGAAACGCAGCACGTTATCCAATAATACAATCCCTTGATGGCGCTTATACCGCTCTTTCGGCAACACAATAAAGCGTGGAATCGGATCGGAGGGAATCGGCAAAATGGCCAGTGTCTGAATTTTCTTATTTTTCTTTAACTCAATGATTAGGTTGGAGTTATGTGCGCTGAGCGAAGTTAATAAATCGATGTCTTCATTCAGAATAATCGGGAAAATATAGGGTTTTATCTCCTGTTTAAAATAGGTTTTCAGCCAGTTTTGATGATAGGGGGAGAGCTGGGTTTCGTTAATCAAAAAGATTTTATGTTTCGCCAGGCGTAACATTAGCCGACTGTAAATTTCATTAAACTGCTTGTTTAGGGTTTCGGTGCGCTGCTGAATCACCTCCAATTGGCTGCGAATCTGTTTGGCGGGCTGCGATTCCTGCCCACGAATAATCAGCAATTTGTGTTTGAGATTGGCGAACCGCACTTGATAGAATTCGTCCAGATTAGAGGCAAAAATGCCCAGAAAGCGAATCCGCTCCAACAACGGATTGCTTTCATCATAGGCCTCTTGCAGCACTCGCTCGTTAAACGCCAACCAGCTCAGCTCCTTCGAGGTGTAGCTGCTTTCATCGATTGCCAGTGATAACATGTTTTCTCCTTTTGACTATTTTTATAATACAGCGTGTTAGCACGCTTTAGTTTTAAAATTCGAATTGGTACAGCAAATCAAATGCTTGGTTCACCCCTGAAACCGATTGTAAATAGAGTTGTGGTAATATCTTATAACGTAAAGTCAGCTCTGCCAATGGCTGAAACAGACCAACACCATATTTTACTTGCAGGCGAGGGGTTATATTACCGCTGACCACCACTTGCGAACTGTCGCCGATGCCGGCGGTATCTAAGGATAAATCGCTGATGCCAAAGGCTTCGCCGATGCCACCCACCAGTTTCCCGCTTTTGGCAAGCCCTAAGCCCAACATGGCGGCGCCAATTGAGGCACTGGAAGCTGAATCACCGCTGCTGCTTAAGCCACGCCCTGTTAAGAGATATGACAATGCTTCGTCTTGCGACATGCCCGGTTCGGAGAACACGACTACATCCGGTTGTTCGGCGATACCGGTCACTTTGATCCCGGCAACGACTTTGCTGTTTTCCATCGCTTCTGGGTTACGAATGGCTTCGATATTGAGGAACGGTTGTGATGCTAAGCCGGAAAAGCTGATTTGTCCGCGCCGTATCAATAAATCTTGCCCGAACGAGGCGTAACGCCCATTTTGAATATTCACTTGTCCGTATAGCCCTAGCATTTTCTCTTGGCGCACAGATAACGTTCCGTTCAGGTTGGCTTTCAAACCGTAGGCGTCCAGCAATACATCATTGCCGATATTCAGCATAATATTGGAGGAGATCAACATGCCATTTTGTTGCTGAAGGGTTGATGTTTGCAACGCTTGACGGATCGCTGCCCGATTTTTGTTATCGACAATCACCAAATCACTGCTGTTGCCGACCGCACTTTCCGGCAGTTCCTCGATTTCAATGCGCGCCCAAGGCACATCAACATTGCCAGTCAGACTTAAGAGCTGTGGTGTGACTTTGGCTTCCACATTCGGGCTGACATCAATTTTGGCGATTCCGGGTAAATCGAGCCGGAAGCGATTGGCTTGTGCGGCAATTTGTGCTTGCCATTGCTCCAGCGAGCGCCAAGAAGCGGAGCCAGTCAGATTTAATTGGCTATCCGGCGTTTTTATGACGCCATTGAGGGTTGAGTTGGTGCCATTAAACGTCAGGTTAAGCTGCCCGTCGCTGATAGCAAACGGCATTGCATACATTTTGGCGCGTAGTGAATCCAGATTAAAATTGCCGTGCAGTAACGGCGCTTGTAAATTGCCACCCAGCTTTAAGTTACTGTTAATATTGCCGTTAATCGACTCGCCTTTGGCTAACAATTGGCTGAGCAGGTTTAAATTGAAACGTTGTAATTGAATGTCGCCAGACAACTGACGGCTTGTCGCCAGATCGCCAATCGTCAAATTGGTTACCAATTTTCCTTGTCGATTGATGTCGGTTTGTGCCTTTAAGGTCAGGTTATTGTCCTGAATTTGGCTATTGATATTCAAATTATTCAGCGTAATTTGGAAAGTGCGGTAATCGATCCGCTGTTTAAAGCCCAGTTCGTTGCTGTCGAGTGCCAGCGCCAATTGAAACGGTTTGTCGCTGTACCAAGCGACACTGCCTTTGCCGTTGACGATGCCGGATGCTTGGCTGTTTTTTTCTAAAAAACTGTTGACCATCGCCAGATTGATCTGTTTCAACTCAAACGGAATGTCGCCCTGAATGCCGGCTTTGAACGGCTGTGGAAAACAGAGCTGTGCTTGTTGGTTGACCCAACAGTGTGCAGAAATATCGGCTTCGGTTTTGGCAGCATTAAAACTGAGTTGCAGGTTTTGGTTATTGCGCCAGTCACCGACCGGTGAGTTCAGGCGAATTTGGCTTAAAGTACCTTGCCAAAGTTCGCTAGCGCGATCAAAACTGCCGTAAATATTCAAGGTACCCGATACCGGATCGCCGCCCGTGCGCAGGTTCAGCTTATGATTTTTTTCGTTGCCTTCGGCAATCAATTTGGTTTGTTGCAGCTTGATGTCGCCATATTGAAACGAGTTCAAATTGAGGTACAGTGCACCGGCAATTATTTCGTCCATATCAATTTTGCCTTTGACACTCAAATTGCGCAGTTGGAAGTCCTGATAATCAATATTTTTGCTGATGAGATCAATATCCGCAGACGGTTTTTGCACGCTGCCCTGAACGTTGATGCGACCGTTTAACGAAGCCGATAATTGTGGCAACAGCCCTGCCAGATTCGGCGCATCAATATCGGCTTGTAGGTTGGATTGTTGGTCAATATGACCGTTTAACAGAATGGTATTGTTGCCATAGACCAACTTCAGTTGATCTGCATTCAGCAATTGTTCGTTACGGCTTTGCAGGTTGCCGCTCAATTGCAATGTTTGATTATTCAAACGTCCGTTAATTGCCACATCGCTCAACTGCACTTGCCACTGTTCGCCGTTGACCGCACCTTGTGTTTGCAGCCCGCCGTTCAATAGCGCTTTCCATTCCGGCAGATAATCGCGAGTATCAATGCCGTCCAGTTTGACCGCACTTTGCCACGTTACGCCGTTACGCCATGCCAGGTTACCCTGCAGATCCAGCTTGCCTTTGAAAGCCTCGACCAACAGTTGTTGAATCTGAAGATCGGCAATCGTACCCTGTGCGTTCAACTGGAGATTGGCTGGCGGAATATCTTGCCCGTCAGCTTGTCCGGATAATGCAATGTGGTATTGCGCCAAATCGCCGTGCAGCTGTAAATCCAGATTTTGTAACCGCACTTGCGGCGGTGGTGCGCCCGTTGTTTGTTCGGCATCGGTAAATGGATAGCGCAACAACGGACTAGTTAGATGGATTTGAAACGGATTGTTCGCTTGATTCAGTTGAAATTGTCCGTCGAGTTGCAGATCGGCTGCCCCTTGGGTTTCAAGCTGTAATACAGTGGTTTGTTTTAATGCGCCGTCTAAGCGCAGCTTGACCGCACTTTGTGGCAGCAACAACACTTCGTTTTGCAGCAATGGATAAATATCTGCATCAATTTGGACATTCAGCGGAAAATCCTGTGCCAAGGTGATCGAGCCTTGCCCATTGAGGTCGAGCAGATCACTGTTGATTTTCAGTTGTTGCAGTTGTACTTGCTCGCCGCTGGCATCAGCCAACAGATCGACTGTCGGAATGGCGATGTTCAATCCGTTTTCACGCTGTTCGAGATAGTGCCAGTCACGACCGTGCAGCCCCAACAGATGAATATCAAATGGCAGAATGACCTGCTGAAGCTCAGCGAATAGTGGTTTTGTCAGCTGCTGTTGCAGCGCTTGCCAGTCAATCGGTGCTGTGCTGTTTTCGGCTTGAGTGGTTTCATGTGTTGCTTGTTGCGTTTTGTCTCCTGACATCGTGACCAGCAACTGTTGAATTTCAGTTGGTTGAATAGTCAGCCCCTGTTGATTATTTAACGAAAGTGCGGTTTGGAAGCGATTTAACGCCACGTGCATATTGTCAACTTGGGTGTTGACCTCACTTAAGCTGACATTGTTCACCTCAATCCCAAGCGGCAGCGTGATACGTCGCATTTCACTCGACGCAGGCTGGCTCTCGTCGGACGGTGGTAAAAGTGCGGTATCGATCCCGACATTGACCTGTTGCAGGCTGACATCATCAATGCACAAACGGCGTTGCCACAAACAAGAAAATTGTAACTGCGCACGTGCTTGCGCCACCGAAACTGAGATGCCTTGACTGTGATATCCCAGATTGTGCAACAGCAAGCCGTCGCTTAAATTGCCGCTGACTTGTTCGATTTTCAGCTCGTCCAGCCACTTGTCTGCCAGTTTTAACAAGCCACGCTGACCGTAACCGCTGCTCAATAAGGCCATTAATCCCAGCACCAAAGCCAACAATAAGCCGAGAATAGCACACAGCCACTTGCGCCAACCGCACTTTTTGCGTTTAGCTGGCGCACTAGTCGTTTCAGCGTGATCGGGGGCTGTTTTTTCTATTGTTTGATCTGGTTGTTGTTCGGACTGTTGTGTTGGGTGATGTTTTGTGTTCATTACAACTCCGTGCCTAAGCCGATGTAAAATTGGATATTTTTGCTATTGTCTTTATCACGAATCGGGGTCGCAATATCAAATTTGACCGCACCGATCGGTGATGCCCAGCGTACACCAACGCCGGCACCGGAGCGCAGTTCGGCGCTGGAGAAACTATTCGCCGCCAAGCCGGTGTCATAAAATACCGCCGCCCACCAGTCGGAATAGACTTGATATTGATATTCAAAATTGGCGATTGCCATGCGTGAAGCGCCGATCAACTTGCCTTCTTCATCTTTCGGCGACACTTTTTTATAGCCGTAACCACGAATACTGCGATCGCCGCCGGCAAAATAGCGTAATGCCGGTGGAATCCGTTCCAACTCATTGGTATTCAGATAGCCGATTTCAAAGCGGGTCAGGAAGCGGTGGTTGGTCTGATAGGTACGGATCCAGGCAGAAGAGGCGCGCACGCTGAAAAAGTCCACATCTGAGCCCCACATTTTGCGCCCGATATTAAAGGTCAGATTCTGTGCATCACCCCATGTCGGGAACATGCCGCCACGCAGTCGAGTCCGGTTGAAGCCGACGGTCGGGTACAGCAACAAGGTTTTGTGCGAAATATCCGCTTGGGTGAAGTCGTCATAACGAGCACGCAGACCAGCGAAATATTGCCAACCGCTGCTGTGATTCCAGTAGCGCAAACCGGCGAGCGTAATGGTGCTGGATTTGGTATCATTGTTGTTTTCTCGCTCCATACCACCGGAAAACTCGTAATAATAATTCATCGGGTTGGATAGCAGTGGAACGCGATAAGTGGCTTCAACCGTTTGTTGTGGTGCCGACAGATACAAGTTACTGCGGAAGCTGTGACCACGGCTGTTGATCCAAGGCTTGCTCCAGCCGATTTGTAAACGCGGTCCCACATCGGTGGAATAACCAATTCCCAATTCAATGCTGTTTTTCTTTTTCGGACGCAGCAGCACGCCTAAATCAACCTGCTTGGCAGCCGCATCCAAGTGCGGTTCCAGCAATACCGAACTGAACCAATTGCTGGCGGTGTAGTTGGCTGTCAGGGTGGAAAGATCATTAATCAGATAAGGCTCACCACGTTCAATTGACAACATGTTACGCAGATAATCTTCACGAATTTGCGAATGGGAAAAACTGATATCGCCGTAGCGGTAGCGTTCACCACTGTTGAACACGATATGCCACACTGCTTTGTGTTCGTCGGGGCTGACGAGTAACTGAGACAACACAAAATCTGCATCAAAATAGCCCCGTTTGGCAGCTAAATTTTGCAGACCGGATTTGTAGGCGTCATAGCTGCCTTGATTCAGCACCGAGCCCACGGCGGGCAAGGTTTGGTTCAGTTTGATAAATTCCGGATCCTGTGCGGCATCGCCTAAAATTTGGATTTCCGGTTGTGCATTTTTCACCGGTTTTGCCAAAGTAACGTTGGCAAACAGCAGATCTTTGGCTGGCGCTGGGCGTGGTTGCAGTTGAAACTCAATCTGATTATTGAAATAGCCCAATGCCCGCAATGCATTTTCAATGGTTTGTCGCACTAAATATTGATAACGTTCCGAACCGTCGGCTTCATCATTACTCAATTGCGATAGATAAATTCGAACATTCTTGCTCAATTCTGGGTTGTCGATGCCTTGCACCCGTAGTAAAACGGTTTGCCCTTGAGCCAGCGCTTTTAGGGGAAGTGCTGGCAGTAATACAGTGCAACCAAGCAGTAGCAAACGGGTGATCTTTCCGGTGAATAACAAACGTTTAAATAATTTCACAGCAACTCCAAATTGGTTATATTGTTCTTTGAATAAAATGGTGTTGTACAAAAGTTCGTCTTAAAAAATCGTCAAACAATGGGACAGTAAAATGTAACTCGCCATAAGTTGGACTGTAAATCATCCCTTTATTAATAATACCCTGTCTTACATTGCTCAATGCAGAATTTTTCTTGCCGAGAATAGCGGCAATTTCAGGTGTTTTGTAAGGGCCATTGCCTAATGATGCCATCGCAATTACATAATCTCGTTCAGCATTCGTTAATCGATCCAAACGGACACTAAAAAAACCGTGATCTAAATGATCAAAAACCTGTTGCGATGCATTGATAACATCAGTTTTTGAGATTGTTGAACCGCTAATAGCATGATCCCAAACTTGTGAACCCCACTCTTGCAGGAAATAAGGATAGCCTTTTGTTTTTTGATAAATCAAAGCTAATGCTTTATCGGAAATGGATTCACCCAAATGTTCAATCGGATTTTTGATCGCTTTAGCGGCTTCGGCTTCGGTTAATGCACCGATAGAAGGGTAACTAAACAGTCGTTCAGCATAAGATTTTGCATCGCCAGACATTGCGGCAACTTGTGGTAGTCCGGCACCAAAAAATAAAATCGGTAGATTTTTTTGATTACATTTATGTAGTGCAACAATAAACGCCGCTAAATCAGTTTTGTTCAGGTATTGCACTTCATCAATCAGAATAGTCCATGGTTTTTTGCCTTCTTTTGCCAACTCTCCAAGGACGACAAAAAGTTCAGAAAGATCGGATTCCAGTTTGCCGCTGTCGGCACTGCCTAGTTCTGGTTCGATTTCAATAGAGATCCCACTAATTTCAAAATTAAAATTCGATAAAAATGATTTAAGCACGGAAAAGCCACGCATGGCTTTGTCTTTAATTGCTTCAATTCGGGATAACTTCTTCAGAACTTGTTGGATTTCAGATTGAAGCACTTCAATTAAATTAATATTTTCATTGGCTTCAATAAAGCTGGTAATGTGCTGGTTTTGTTGTGCAATATCATCTAAATGGTTAAGTAATACCGTTTTCCCTACACCACGCAACCCCAGTAGCATTTGCGATCGGCTTTGATTGCCCAAACTTGCCCGTTTGATACTGACGGTTGCCGTTTCAATAATGGCTTCACGTCCTGCAAGTTCTGGCGGTGATGTGCCTGCGCCAGGAACAAAAGGATTTTTGATTGCATCCATAGAATAATCCTGCCTTAAATATTTTAAGGTATGTATTTTAGCTTAATTAATGATCCACGTCATAGTAGCAAAGTATTTTAAGATATTCATTAATATGTATCGATATGCCTGAAGATTTATTGTGATCGGTGAGACATTATCACAAGATATTTTAATATATTTATTAATATGCATTTATATGTTGCTAGATGTGATGATATGTAATTTTGCCCTAAATTATGCAGATGGTATGCGGTTAGCCAAATTTTAACAGTCATAAAAATGTAACAATTCTTTGTTAGAGTAACCTCGCTCAATGTTGAGTCAATGTTATTTCGCATACCATTCATAAAAGGATTGTTTATGTTAAAAAAGTCAATTTTGCTTACCGCACTTGCCAGCGCAACCGTCTCTTTTTCTGCTAGCGCAGCTACGAATGTCACTTGGTGGCACGCCATGGGTGGACAGCTGGGGGAAACGGTCAATAAGATGGCGGCAGGCTACAATGCTTCACAAAACCAGTGCAAAATCGATCCGATTTATAAAGGCAGCTACGAAGAACTTTTAACCGCAGGTATCGCCGCCTTCCGTGCCAAACAAGCGCCGAATATCATTCAAGTTTATGATGCCGGTTCTGCAACAATCATCAATGCTAAAGGAGCTTTGATTCCGGTGGCGGATCTGTTTGCTGAAAGCGGCGTTGAATTTGATAAAAACGATTATCTGCCGGGCGTGCGTAATTTCTATGCCGACAGTCAGGGCAAAATGATCGGTATGCCGTTCAATTCTTCGGCAGCAATTTTGTATTACAACAAAGCTGCATTGGAAAAAGCCGGGGTGCAGCCGCCAAAAACTTGGGAAGCGTTTGAAGCGATTGCCGAGAAGTTAAAACAAGCGGGTTATACCGCACTTTCGCAATCCCATTCGCCGTGGATTTTGTTTGAAAGTTTCCATTCACGTAACAATCTGCCATTAGCGGATTTGAATAACGGTTTCGACGGTCCGGCAAGCAAATTGAATTACCACAATCCTGAAATGAAAATGCAATTAAGCAAATTCAAAGAGTGGAAAGACAAAGGCTACTATGGCTACTACGGCGAAGGCTGGGGCGATAACCAAACCCCGTTTGAGAAAGGTGAAGTGGCGATGTGGCTAGGCTCCAGCGGTTCTTTCGGCGGAATCAAATCACAAGCGGATTTTGAATTTGGCACGACCTACCTGCCGTATTGGGATTCGATCACCAAAGGTCAGGAATATCACACCTTTATCGGCGGTGCGGCATTGTTTGCGTTTGCAGGCAAAGCCCAAGAGCAAAATGCTTGTACCACCGATTTCTTTAAATTCTTGAGTTTGCCGCAAACACAGGCGGACTGGCATAAAGAGACCGGTTATGTGCCAATTACCACTGCCGCTTATGAAAAAGTGAAAGCGGAAGGCTATTATCAGCAGGAACCAGCGGCAGAAACGGGTATTTTGCAGTTAAATCTGCCGAGCGGCGAGTGGACCAAGGGCTACCGTTTGGGCTTCTATCCACAAATTCGTGAAGTGATCCGCAGTGAAGTAACCAAAGTCTTCACAGGGGCAACTACGGTTGATCAGGCGTTGAGCGTGATTGAAAAAGACGGTAATCAGTTGCTGTCGCGTTTTGCGCAGACGGTGAAATAAGTTCAAGTGCGGTTTTAAGCCGAGGTAGTGCCGACAACGCTAACTACCTCGGTTCTTGTTATTTTGGGACCAGAATATGAATAAAAGAACCTTTAAACACTCTGCTTTACCCTATTTTTTTATTGCGCCGCAACTACTGATTATCGCCGTATTTTTCGTCTGGCCAGCAGTGCAATCGGTCAATATGAGCTTTTATTTACAAGATCCGTTCGGGTTCAGTTCGACGTTTGTCGGTTTACAGAACTACATTGACGTGCTGAAAAATCCCAATTATTTCAAATCGTTCCGCTTTACCTTGCTGTTTTCGCTGTTAGTCACCTTTTTCTCACTGGCGCTTGCTTTGCTGCTGGCGGTGAAAGCCGACCAAGTGATTCGCGCCAAAAACAGTTATAACACCCTGATTATCTGGCCCTATGCGATTGCGCCTGCGGTGGCGGGCTTGCTGGCAGTTTTTCTGTTTGATTCCCATGTTGGGCCACTGTACCAACTGTTTAACCAGATATGGCATTTTGATCATAAATTGGATTCATTTGATGCGACGTTAGCGTTGGTGCTGGTATCCGTTTGGAAGCAGGTCAGCGTCAATTTTGTTTATTTTATTGCGGGTTTACAGGGCATACCGCACTCGGTGAAGGAAGCCGCGGCAATTGATTGTAAAAGTCGTACTAAGCGCTTTTGGACGATCACTTTTCCATTGCTGGCGCCGACCACGTTTTTCTTACTGGTGATCAACATTACTTACGCCTTTTTTGAAACCTTCGGCATCATCGACACCTTGACTCGCGGTCGCCCAAGCGGTGAAACCTCAACCTTAGTGTATAAAATCTATCAGGATGGCTTTCTTGGCGCAGATTTGGGCGGTAGTTCGGCACAATCGGTGTTGTTGATGGTATTTGTGATGTTGCTGACGGTGGTACAGTTCCGTTTTTTAGAAAAGAAAATTCACTATTGATCAACGCTTGAGGAATAATGATGAAAACAAAATTTTTTGATCATCTGATTTTAATCAGTGGGGTGATCTTTTTGATGCTGCCGGTGTGGTTGGCGCTGACGTCGTCCACCCACAGCGCTGAATATTTGGCGCGCAACGGGATACAATTTTGGTTCGGTGATGAATTTATCAGCACTTATCGTGATCTACTGTTCGGCTCCTCCAGTGTCTTTTTAAATGATAGCTCGCTGCAAATCGAAGGTGCCAGCGGTTTGGTGATGCTAAAAAACTCGCTGATTCTGGGCTTGGGTTTTGCGATCGGTAAAATCATCATTTCAATGTTGGCAGCGTATGCGATTGTCTATTTCCGCTTCCCGCTGGGAACATTCCTGTTCTGGATTATCTTCAGTTCGCTGCTGTTGCCGCTCGAAGTGCGGATCATTCCGTCCTACGAAATCGTAGCACAATTGGGCATGGTCAACAGTTACACCGGCTTGATTTTACCGCTGATTGCGTCGGCAACGGCAACGTTTTTCTTCCGCCAGTTTTTTCTGTCGATTCCGGACGAGCTGATCGAAGCCGCCAAAATGGATAATGCCGGACCTTGGCGCTTTTTCATCGATATTTTATTGCCGTTGTCAAAAGCGATGATTGCCGCGATTTTCATTATTATGTTCGTGGTCGGTTGGAATCAGTATCTATGGCCGATTTTAATGACCACCGATGACAGTTTCAAAACCTTGCTGTTGGGGATTAAAGACATTATCAATGTGTTGGACGACGGCAAAATTCCGGCATACAACCGCGCTTTTGCCTTGGCAGTATTGTCGATTGCACCGCCGGTATTGGTGGTGGTGCTGTTCCAAAAATGGTTTATCAAAGGTTTGGTTGATTCCGACAAATAAACGAGAGAAAAACGATGTCCGCATTAGAAATCAGAAATGTCAGTAAAATTTATCCTAACGGCAAAGTGGCAACGCAACATGCCGATATCAGTATTGAAACCGGTGAGTTTGTGGTGTTTGTTGGGCCGTCCGGTTGTGGCAAATCGACCTTGTTACGCATGATTGCCGGGCTAGAGTCGATTACGTCAGGCGATATTTTGTTGGCAGACGAACGCATTAATGATTTGGAACCTGCAGATCGCAACATCGCAATGGTGTTTCAAAACTACGCCTTGTATCCGCATATGACGGTGTTTAAAAATCTGGCGTATGGCTTGATTAACCGTCAGTACCCAAAAGCGGAAATTCAAAAACGGGTAGAAACTACCGCAAAAATGTTACAGTTAAGTGAGTATCTGCACAGCAAACCGAAAGAGCTTTCCGGCGGTCAGCGGCAGCGAGTGGCAATGGGACGGGCGATTGTGCGTGAACCGAAACTGTTTTTGTTTGATGAGCCGTTATCCAATCTGGATGCCAAACTGCGTAACACCATGCGCTTGGAAATCAAAGCATTACAGCGACGTTTGAAAACGACTGCGGTGTATGTCACCCATGATCAGGTGGAAGCGATGACGATGGCGGATAAAATCGTGATTCTCAATCGCGGTAAGGTTGAGCAAATCGGTACGCCGCAAGCGATCTATCACCGTCCGCAAAATTTGTTTGTGGCAACGTTTATGGGCTCACCGGCGATGAATATTTTAGATGCCAGTGTGCAGCAAAATATGCTGCGGCTGCCAAGCGGGCACTACTTCAAACCGGCATTCGCATTGCCTGAAAATTGGCAGGGAAGAGCGGTCAAAATCGGAATCCGTTCGGAAAAAATCCAATTGTCACGCCAGCCACCGATGGTGGAAAACCCGTTTTTGCTGGCGGTCAAGGTGGTTGAAGATCTGGGCGCACAACGGGTGATTCACGGCAGTTTAGGTTCGCAACCACTATTGGCAGTGACTGAAATGCGTGATATTACCGCCGACGAAACCTTGTATTTCAGCGTTGCCAGCAGCGACATCTACCTGTTTGATGCCGAAAGCGGACAGGCAATTTATCAAGATAATATCAATCCTTAAGGCGGTGAAGATGACAAAGCAAGACATTACGTTAATTACCCGCCTCTGTTCTGAATTGCCAGCGGTGTCTGAAGCTACCTTGCGTGAAATTTTGCAGGCAGAGCGCAGCAGTGAGGTGCATCGCCACTATATGCAACTGCCTTGTATGCATTGCATTGAATGCGGAAATGCTGCAAATGCACAGCGCTTATCTACCGAGTTTCGTGTGATTGCTTGGAATCTGGAACGTTGTCTCGATGTGAATGCAAGTGCGGTGTTGCTGCGTCAATATCAACCGGATATTGTGCTGTTGTCAGAAATGGACAACGGCATGGCGCGCACGCAACAACGCCACACCACACAGGCATTGGCGCAAGAGCTGGATATGTATTATCTGTACGCTGTCGAGTTTCTGGAGCTGGATTTAGGCAGTGAAATCGAGCGCAAATTAGCAAGCGATGATTTCAATGATAAAGGCTGGCACGGCAATGCGATTCTCAGCAAAGTACCGTTTAAATCGGCGGCGATGCTGCGTTTTGATGATCACGGACACTGGTTTAGCGGACAAAAAGTGGGTAATCACTTCGGCGAAGCCCGCATCGGCGGACGTATGGCATTGTTGGCAGAAGTGGCAACTTCACAAGGTAATCTGTTAGTGGTCAGCACCCATTTGGAAAGCAACGTTAATCAGGATTTAGCTTATCGAGAACAACAAATGCGCACTCTTGCACAAGCCTGTCAGCAGTTTCGCCCTGATTTACCGGTGATTATCGGTGGTGACTTAAACAGTGGCAACAACCTTGCCGATGGTTTAGATCACCATGCGGAACCGTTGTTTGCGACAATGGAACAGGTGGGCTATCACTGGCAGGCGAATCCCCTCGGCGTGACGACACATCAATCAAGAATCACCCTGCGCCAGGATCGACAACAAAAATTGGATTGGTTCTGTGCCAAAGCGATCCAATGCTCCCACCGTGAAATTCTGTCTGCCTTCACCCCTGATGGCACACCGTTGTCTGACCACGAACCGATTTTAGCTGATTGGGTTTATCCGAAATAACCTGCCCACAGCACGGAGCGATGCTGGCACAAATTTGTCACTTGCCTTGCCCTTCGCCCCTTGTGGGAGAAGGACAGATTTTAGCTTCGTTCAGAAGCAAAAATCAGGATGAGGGGGCAGGGTGCAGTGCTGTGATCCTATGTTTCACCCTCATCCGCCCTTCGGGCACCTTCTCCCATCAAGGGAGAAGGGAATAATGTGCTGGCAATTGAGTTGGTGAAAACGCTGGAACGTAGTTGTTAGAACTCCTTCGCCCCTTGTGGGAGAAGGACAGATTTTAGCTTCGTTCAGAAGCAAAAATCAGGATGAGGGGGCAGGGTGCAGTGCTGTGATCCTATGTTTCACCCTCATCCGCCCTTCAGGCACCTTCTCCCATCAAGGGAGAAGGATTAAAGCGATTACTTATTTCTTCAACGCCCCCAAAATGCCACGCACAATTTGGCGGGAGATTTGGTTGCGGATATTACGACCGACACTTTTGCTGACACTGCTGACCAGTTGCTCGGTGACCGTCAGTTGTTCGCCACGTTTTTTAGTGCCGAAGATCATACGGCTGAGGCTGCCGAACAGGCTGCTGTCTTCCTGTTGCGCCTGCTCTGCTTGTTTCTGCGCCACTGCTTCCAGATTCTGCTGCTCGGCGTTCAGCACTTCAAATGCCGATTCGTTATCGACTTCATCGCGGTAGAACGGATATAACTCGTCATCTTTCACCCATGCAATACGTTGCTCGGCGCTGATCGGTTTCAACTGGCTTTTCGGCGGATAGATATAGGCGATTTCCACCGGCGTTGGCATGCCTTTTTCATCGAGGAATGAAACCAACGCCTCGCCAACACCCAGTGCGGTAATCGCTTCCACCACATTGACATCAGGATTGGTGCGGAAAGTTTCGGCGGCGGATTTAACTGCTTTTTGATCGCGCGGGGTAAAAGCACGCAGCGCATGTTGAATCCGGTTGCCCAATTGCCCCAGCACGCTGTCGGGCAAGTCGAGCGGGTTTTGCGTGACAAAATACACCCCGACGCCTTTGGAACGGATTAAACGCACTACTTGCTCGATTTTCTCCACAAGTGCGGTTGGCGCACCGTCAAACAGCAAATGCGCTTCATCAAAAAACATCACAAATGTTGGTTTATCCGGATCGCCAACCTCCGGCAGATTTTCAAACAATTCCGACATCAGCCACAGCAAAAAGGCGCCGTACATGCGGCTGGAGTTGATCAGTTTTTCGGAATTGAGGATATTGATCACGCCTTTGCCGTCACGGGTTTGCAGCCAGTCGTCCAAATTCAGCGCCGGTTCGCCGAATAGCTTGGTTGCACCCTCGTTCTCCAGCGTTAACAGTGAACGCTGAATCGCCCCCACACTGGCGGCGGACACATTGCCGTATTCCACCCGATATGCGGCGGCATTGTCGGCAACGTGTTTTAACATCGCACGCAAATCTTTCAAATCAATCAGCAGCAAGCCTTTGTCGTCTGCTACACGGAACACCAGATTCAGCAAGCCCTCTTGGGTGGCGTTCAGGTTTAACAGCCGCGACAGCAACAAAGGCCCCATTTCGGAAATCGTAGTGCGCAGCGGAATGCCGCTCTCGCCGAATACGTCCCAAAATGAGACCGGATAACCGCTCAAATAGCTTTCGCCGCCCAAGCCAAACTGCTCAATGCGTTCTGCCACTTTGCCTTGCAGCTCCCCGGCTTTGACTAAACCGGAAATATCGCCTTTGACATCGACCAAAAACACGGGCACACCGTCGTCACTGAAGGCTTCTGCCAGTTTGCGCAGACTGATGGTTTTGCCGGTGCCAGTCGCTCCGGCAATCAAGCCGTGACGATTGGCCATTTTGGCGGTTAAAGACAGGGTTTTGCCTTGTTTGGTTTGGGCTAGTGTGTATTGACTCATAGCGGTATCCTTTTGAAATGTTATCTGGTCTGATAAGTGCAGAGATGATAACGGATTTACTAGATTGACGAAAGTTTAAACCGCACTTTAATACCGCTTCGACACAGTTTATTTTAGTGATGGGCTGGCATCGGTCAAAACCGACCAAAATGCGGCAATCAACGGCTGCTGCAAGCGTTTTTTTTGTACGCAAACCCCCAGTTCAAAGGCACTGGCGGACAGAGGCAGATCCAGATAAGAAACCTGCCCGTTCATCGGGCTGTTTTTGATTACGATGTCCGGCAGCAGCGCCACGCCACAACCCAGTGCTACCATCGGCACAATACCCTCATGCCCGCTGACCGAGGCATAAATTTTTGGCTGTTTGAATTTCATCTGCTTGAACCACAGATCGATGCGCTCACGCACCGGCCCGGCGACCGGCAAAATAAACGGGATCTGTTCCCAATCAATCGGTTGCTGCTGCAATAAGCGTGTGGACGGGCAAGCAACACGTGGTGCGATCAAGCAGAGTTGGATATGGTCGATAAAGTGGAAATCAATATTGTCAGGCAATTTCAGCGGCTTGCCGACCAATGCCAAATCGGCCTGCTGTGACCGCACTTGCTCTAACGCATTGGCGGGGTCACCGGTGGTTAGTTTGATTTCGACTTTCGGGTATTGGCGCCGAAAGGCTTCCAGAATCGGCGGCAGATGGCTGTAAGCCGCGGTGACTGAACAAAACAGTTTCAACTCGCCGCTCAGCTCTTGTTGAATCGGCTGCAACTGAATTTTGATTTGCTGCCAGCGCTGCCACGCCGGTAGTGCGAACTGTAAAAACTGCTCACCGGCTTCGGTCAGGCTGACCTGGCGGTTGTCGCGTAAAAACAGCGGTTGTTTCAGCTCGGCTTCCATTTTTTGAATCTGGCGCGAAAGGGTAGACGGGCTCATATGATTTTGTAGTGCCGTTTGGTTGAAATTCCGTTTTTCCACCAAATCCAGAAACAGTTTTATCTCTTGAAAGTTCATCGTGACCGCACTTTGTTTTCAATTATTCAGCTAGGGTTTTAACAGGCTTATTATTTATCCAATTGTTTAATAAATTGCTCAAAATCCGACGTAATTTTTTGCTGTCGATTAAATGCTCGGTATTCTTCAACGGCTTTTTGCGTGGCTTGTTTGTGGCTGATTTTGCCGCTATCTTGTAAAATCTCATAACGGTTAAAACTCAAAAAATCATCAATACTTTTGGCAAAATCCTGCATGCTTAATAGATACTCGTCTTCTAGTAGGCGTTCAACATAATCAAAATAAGCAGAAACATTGCGTTCTAGTTTTTTGATTTCCTGCTCCGATAGATAATTTTTTGCCACCACCACATCAGATTGCAAAATCCGCCCAGTTGGAGCATTTTTCCATGTAGTTAGCCCCATGTGAGTTTTGTGTTGATCTGCGTGGTGATAAACAATTTCTGCTGCGGTTTGTCCTGTAATGGCGTAGTGAAATTTGTTTTGCACATTGGCGTAGAATTGACGGGTAATTTCCGAATTTTTATCATAATCATAGGAAATTTCAGCAAAAATATCGGTTAGTTGCTTCCAAATCCGTTGCTCGCTAGCGCGGATTGAGCGAACGGTTTCCAGCAATTCACGGAAATAATCTTTACCGAAGGCATTTTCACCGTGCTTCATGCGATCGATATCAACGATAAAGCCTTTTTGGATATAGGCCTTTAAAATCTCGCTTGCCCAAATACGGAATTTAGTGGCTTTGTTAGAATTGACTCGGTAGCCGACAGAGATGACGGCATCAAGATTATAAAATGTCGTCAGGTAGTTTTTTCCATCTACAGCAGTTGTTCGGATTTTCCGAACAACTGAACTTTGCTCAAGCTCACCGCTATCAAAGATATTTTTTAGGTGTTCGCTCACCGTTGATTTTGCTACTCCAAACAGCTGAGCAATATTTTTTTGTGTTACCCACAGGGTTTCATCTTGCACCAAGACTTCTGTATGTTCGCTGTTGTCGTAAATTAAAAATTGGATTTCGTTCATCATCTCTCCCTATCGCTGCTAAAACTATTTGCAAAAAATGCAACTATAGATTGTAATAATATCAATTTTCGCAATCAGGATTTTAGACTATACTGACCGCACTTGTCCATTGGGGACAACCTGTTATTTACCCTTAAACTGAGGAAAACCCATGTCTAACTATTTTAATACCCTGAATCTGCGTCAGCAGCTGGATCAATTGGGGCGCTGCCGTTTTATGGCGCGCGAAGAGTTTGCTGATGAAGCCAATTATCTGAAAGGCAAAAAAATCGTGATTATCGGCTGTGGTGCGCAAGGTTTGAACCAAGGTTTGAATATGCGCGATTCCGGCTTGGATGTCAGCTATGCCTTGCGTCAGCAAGCGATTGATGAAAAACGCGCTTCGTTCACCTGTGCCAGCGAAAATGGGTTTAAAGTCGGCACTTATGAAGATCTGATTCCCACTGCGGATTTAGTGATCAACCTGACGCCGGACAAACAACACTCTGCGGTGGTGCAAGCGGTGATGCCGTTGATGAAACAAGGTGCGGCATTGGGCTATTCACACGGCTTGAATATCGTCGAAGTGGGCGAACAAATCCGCAAAGACATCACAGTCGTGATGGTGGCGCCGAAATGTCCGGGCACGGAAGTGCGTGAAGAGTATAAGCGCGGTTTCGGCGTGCCGACGTTGATCGCCGTCCACCCGGAAAATGATCCGCAAAACGAAGGCTGGGCAATTGCCAAAGCTTGGGCAGCGGCGACCGGCGGTCACCGTGCTGGCTGTTTGGCTTCCTCTTTCGTGGCAGAAGTGAAATCTGACTTAATGGGCGAACAAACTATTCTGTGTGGTATGCTGCAAGCCGGCTCTCTGATTTGTTACGATAAATTGGTGGCTGAAGGTAAAGATCCGGCCTATGCTGCCAAATTGATTCAATTCGGTTGGGAAACCATCACGGAATCGCTGAAACAAGGCGGGATCACGTTGATGATGGATCGCCTGTCCAACAGTGCCAAAATCCGTGCTTACGAACTATCCGAGCAGATCAAAGGCTTGTTGCAAGCTCTATTTGAAAAACACATGGACGATATTATCAGCGGCACATTCTCGCGCGTGATGATGGAGGACTGGGCGAATAACGACGTGAATTTGCTGACGTGGCGTGAGCAAACTGGGCAAACTGCCTTTGAAAAAGCACCGAAATATGAGGGCAAAATCAGCGAACAAGAGTACTACGACAATGGCGTGGTGATGGTAGCCATGGTTAAAGCCGGCGTAGAATTGGCGTTTGATACCATGGTGGCGAGCGGAATTTTGCAAGAGTCCGCCTATTATGAATCGCTGCACGAACTGCCGTTAATCGCCAATACCATCGCGCGTAAACGTCTGTATGAAATGAACGTAGTGATTTCCGACACCGCCGAATACGGCAACTACCTGTTCGCTTTTGCTGCCGACCCGATTCTGCGCGAAAAATTGGTACCGACCTTGGTGCGCGGTGACTTGGGTGAGAAAGTGGTTTCCGATGAAATCGACAACGTCCGCCTGCGTGATGTCAACGAAGCCATCCGCAACCACCCAATCGAAAAAGTCGGTAAAGTGCTGCGTGACTATATGAAAGATATGAAAAAAATCGCTGTAGCCAGCTAAGCTGGCCGCACTTTGCGTTGACCGTACTTTGCGAATGTGGAATCCCTTTGGTATCAGCATAAACCAGAGGGATTTTTTTATTGCCCAAACATCACCAGACCCTACTTTTGGGTTTACACGCCAGCCCACTTTTTATTAGCCCATTTTGGCTATTGCTAGTCTGATTACCGCATTAAATATGCTCACCAGTGGGCTAATTGGCTTTTGCACCTGCACCTACCTCGCCACTAAAATCGGTATGAAACTACCGAAATTATTTCGCAACTATTCCAAAATCGAATAGGCTCAGAATACTGATAATAGGCTGTCTTCAGGTATATAATGAACAACGCCCTCACCCATTACTGAACGACATGAGCCATTGGAGAACGCAAATGACCAATCAACAAATTTCCGAGCATCAACGCCAGTTGCATATTCAATTCAAAGCATGGATGGACGACAAGAAAAAGCGCGAAGTGCTGACGTTTAAACGCCCAAATGGAAATATTGTCGATCATTATCCAGATGGAACGGAAGTGGTAATTGAATATGCCAAAGCAAAATAATCTTGCGATTTTCTACTGCGGCACCAACGGTGCTGGCAAAAGCACCTTGCGTGGATTTAACCAAGATAGTGTGCAAATTGTGGTTGATTCTGATCATATCGCCATGCAAATTAACCCAGAAAATCCACGAGTCGTAATGCAGGGTCAGCATTCACAATGCATTTAATCTATAAATAAAAAATGCAAAGTGCGGTTCGGGCGGATATATAATCCGCCACTACTTTTACTATCAAAATCAATTATTTTAGCCTTTCACCAAGGTTTTCAATTGATACAGATAAGTCAGTGCTTGTTTCGGGCTGAGATCATCCGGATCAAGCTGTTGCAGCATTTGCCACACCGCACTTTTGCCTTCATCTTCTTCGACTAACGGTAGTTCCGCCTGCATTTGGCTCAGTTCACGCAACTGCTGTAGCTTGTGATCACCCGTCTGTTGCGATAAGCGTTCCAGTTGATTGAGCTTCTGCTTTGCCAGCTTCAACACGCTTTTCGGCACCCCTGCTAACGCTGCTACCGCCAAGCCGTAACTTTTGCTGGCGGCGCCATCTTGTACTGCGTGCATAAATGCGATGCTATCGTTGTGTTCCAAGGCGTCCAAATGCACGTTGAATACGCCTTCGAATTGCTGCGGCAATACGGTCAATTCGAAATAGTGGGTGGCGAACAAAGTCAGAGAACGCAATTTTTTCGCCAGCCATTCGGCGCACGCCCATGCCAACGCCAAGCCGTCGTAAGTCGAGGTACCGCGTCCGATTTCGTCGATCAGCACTAAGCTTTTTGCTCCGGCTTGATGCAGGATATTCGCCATTTCGGTCATTTCCACCATAAACGTAGAACGCCCTGAGGCAAGGTCGTCTGACGCACCAATGCGGGTGAAAATCCGATCAATCGGGCCGATAACCGCACTTTGCGCCGGCACGAAACTGCCGATATACGCCATCAACACGATCAACGCCGTTTGCCGCATATAAGTGCTTTTCCCGCCCATATTCGGGCCGGTTACTACCAAAAGATGGCGTTCGGAGCTGAGTTGCAACGGATTAGCAATGAACGGATCGCTCATCACCTGCTCGACCACAGGATGACGACCATTTTCAATCGCAATGCCGATCTGCTCAGCAAATTGCGGACGGCTGTAATTCAGGGTTTGTGCGCGTTCGGCTAAGTTGCTGAACACGTCCAACTGCGCCAAGGTCAGCGCCGCCAGTTGCAGGTCGCCCAAGTGCGGTAGCAGCCGTTCAAATAGTTCGTCGTATAGCTGTTTTTCCAATGCTAGCGCTGCGCCTTTGGCTTTCAGCACCTTGTCTTCATAGGTTTTCAGTTCGGGGATAATATAGCGTTCGGCATTTTTCAGGGTTTGACGGCGCACATAATGTATCGGCGCGCGCTCCGCCTGTCCGCGGCTGATCTGAATATAGTAACCGTGCACCGCATTAAAGCCGATTTTTAGGGTGTCAATCCCGGTCGCCTCACGTTCGCGTGCTTCCAATTCGTCCAAAAATCGGGTTGCACCGGCGGACAACTCGCGCCATTCGTCCAGCTCGGCATGGTAACCCGGCGCAATCACGCCACCGTCACGAATCAATAACGGCGGTGTTTCGACCAATGCCTGTCGTAACAGTTCGCATAATTCGGCAAAATCGTCGATTAAGCGGCAAAGTGCGGTTAGTTGTGGCGAATTGTGCGCATTGAGTTGATTTTTGATCAGCGGAATTTGTTCAAGCGCACTGCGTAAACGGGTGAGATCGCGCGGTCGTGCCGAACGCAACGCTACGCGCGCCAAAATCCGCTCCATATCACCCACTTGGCGCAATAATGGCTGCAAATCAGCAATTAAATCGTGCTGTAAAATAGCTGCAATCGCTTGCTGCCGTTTTTGCAGCTGGGCAATATCACAAATCGGCTGATGAATCCAACGCTTCAATAAACGGCTGCCCATCGGGGTGACACAGTGATCCAGCACCCATGCCAAAGTATATTCGCTGCCGCCTGACAAATTTTGCGTCAGCTCTAAATTACGCCGTGTAGCAGCATCAAGAACGATAAATTCGCTGCTTTGTACCAGACTGATTGCATTGATATGCGGCAGAGCGGTGCGTTGGGTCTCTTTAGCATAATGCAGCAGGCAACCGGCGGCACACAGCCCCAAGCTCGCATTTTCCACACCAAAGGCTTTCAGATCTTTAGTACCGAATTGGCGGTTTAATAACTGAAGTGCGGTATTCAGCTCAAACTCCCAAATCGGACGCCGCCGTAACCCCCTGCGTCCCTCTAACAACGCCATTTCGCTGAACTCTTCATCATATAACAGCTCGGCAATCGATAGCCGTTGCAATTCCGCTTGTAGACTAGCTTGGTTGTCGTGTTCACTGATTTGAAAACGCCCCGAAGTCATGTCTAATGTTGCCAAAGCAAACCGCACTTTATGCTGATAAACCGCTGCAATCAGATTATCTTGGCGTTCTGGCAATAGGGCTTCGTCACTGACGGTTCCGGGCGTGACTATCCGCACCACCTGCCGTTCGACCGGACCTTTACTCGTTGCTGGGTCGCCGATCTGCTCACAAATCGCCACCGATTCGCCTAGGCGTACCAACTTCGCCAAATAGCCTTCCACCGCATGATACGGCACCCCTGCCATCGGAATCGGCTGCCCGGCGGAACTGCCACGTTTAGTCAGGGAAATATCCAGCAACTGCGCTGCTTTTTTGGCATCGTCATAAAACAACTCATAAAAATCCCCCATCCGGTAAAACAGCAAAATATCCGGATTCTCGGCTTTCAGACGCAGATATTGCTGCATCATTGGGGTGTGGGTAGAAAAACTGTTGTCTAATGGCTCTTTCATTGGGTTGCCTTGTCTGTCACGGTGCTATTGAGAATAGTTGTTGGAACACTGTATAGCGCTATCAAAGAAATATAAAGGGAAAAATAATACTGAATCAGCAGCATATTATCAATTGCTTCTCGGTAAAAGTGCGGTTTGTCGAGCAGCGATCAAGTAAATTTTGGAATAGGGATCGAATTCTATTTAAAAAGATCAAAATTTCACTTGATACTGTATAACCATACAGTATAATAAGCGACAATTCTGATCAGAAAGCTTGTTTAAATAGAGGATTTGGTATGGACGATAACAAACAAAAAGCACTGGCTGCCGCATTAGGGCAAATTGAGAAGCAATTCGGCAAAGGCTCGATTATGCGTCTTGGTGATACGCAAACACTGGATATCGAGTCGATTTCGACCGGTTCATTGGGTTTAGACGTAGCGTTGGGGATCGGCGGTTTGCCGATGGGGCGAATTGTCGAAATATTCGGGCCGGAATCGTCCGGTAAAACCACCTTGACCCTGTCGGTGATTGCCCAAGCGCAAAAAGCCGGTAAAACCTGTGCCTTTATTGATGCCGAACACGCGTTGGATCCGATTTATGCCAGCAAACTGGGCGTTGATGTGAAAGAATTGTTGGTGTCGCAACCGGATAACGGCGAACAGGCGTTGGAAATCTGTGATGCCTTGGTGCGTTCTGGGGCAGTGGAAGTGATTATCGTTGACTCCGTTGCCGCTCTGACCCCGAAAGCAGAGATCGAAGGCGACATGGGTGACTCGCATATGGGCTTACAGGCGCGTTTGATGTCGCAGGCGTTGCGTAAACTGACCGGACATATCAAAACGGCTAACTGTTTAGTGGTGTTTATCAACCAAATCCGTATGAAAATCGGGGTGATGTTTGGTAATCCGGAAACGACTACTGGCGGTAATGCGTTAAAATTCTATGCTTCAGTACGTTTGGATATCCGTCGTACCGGTGCGGTGAAAGACGGCGAAGAAGTGGTCGGCAGCGAAACTCGAGTCAAAGTGGTGAAAAACAAAGTGGCGGCACCGTTCCGCCAAGCTGAATTCCAAATTATGTATGGCGAAGGCATTTCGAAAAACGGTGAATTGATTGAACTGGGGGTTAAACATAAACTGGTGGAAAAATCTGGTGCGTGGTATGCCTACAACGGCGGTAAAATCGGGCAGGGTCGTGCCAATGCGATGAAATGGCTAGCTGAGCATCCGCAGGAATGCGCAGAGCTGGAAGAGAAGTTGCGTGCTGAATTATTGGCACACCCAGAACAGGGGTTGACCGCCGATGTTGAGGCTGCCGAAGAAGAGAGTTTTGAAAGCGAAGCATAGTGTATGATCATAATATGATGTTGGGTTTCTGATATTGTCGAAACGTACTATTGCAACGTACTATCACAACCTAATACTATCTTAGCCCACCTAAAGTGCGGTCAGTAGGAAGAGAAATAACCTGCTGACCGCACTTTGCTATTCTTTGCTACTGTCGGCAATTATTCTTCCCAATCACAAGAATTTTTTCTGTTGTGATTCTCCAAAAAGTCAAACTTTCAGGTATATTAAGCACCAGCATGATACGAGTGACGTTAAACAAATGACTTAAGGGGGGAAGATGAAACAATCGATACGCCATCAACAAATTGTTGAATTGGTGACACAGCGTGGTTATATCAGCACCGAAGATTTGGTAGCAGTTTTTAATGTGACTTCACAGACGATTCGGCGCGATCTCAACGAACTGGCAGAACAAAATTTAATTCGCCGCCATCACGGTGGCGCCGCCTCTCCCTCCAACAGTGAAAATAGCGATTACGCTGAACGAAAAAGTTTCTTCTCCAAAGAAAAACAAGCGATTGCCCAACAGGTTGCCGGATTGATTAAAAACGGCTCCTCATTGTTTATTGATATTGGCACGACTCCGGAAGCGGTGGCTTATGCGTTGTTAGAACATCAAAACTTGCGCATTGTGACCAATAATCTGAATGCGGCGCATATTTTGATGAAAAAAGGGGATTTTGAGATTACGATTGCCGGTGGCAATTTGCGTTCCGATGGTGGCATTATCGGTGAAGCGACTGTGGATTTTATCTCGCAGTTCCGCTTGGATTACTGTGTTCTGGGGATCAGTGCCATCGATGAAGATGGCGCATTGTTGGATTATGATTTTCATGAAGTACAGGTGAAACGTGCATTAATGCAAAGCTCGCGTAAAATTTTATTGGTGGCGGATCACTCTAAATTCAGCCGCAAAGCGATCGTACGTTTAGCCGCCATTAGTGAAGTTGATATTTTATTGACCGATGCCCTGCCACCGGAAAACATCGCGCAATTGCTGCAGCAGCACAATGTTAAACTGGAGTTGTGCTCGGCGTTGGCGGAAAATCCCGTGCAAAATGTGGAGCAAGTATGATTCTGGAAGCTTTTGATGATATTTACCAACGGGCTTGTCGCCAAAAAGGCGGCGAAGTGCGGTTGCAACAGCTGCTTTGTCCGCTGCAATCGCCCCAGGCATTATTGGCAGTACCGGATCATCGTTGGTTGGCGGAATTTACGCGTAAGATTTTCCAGTCGGGTTTTGTTTGGCGGATTGTCGATCAAAAATGGCAGCATTTTGAACGCCTTTTCTGGGGCTTTGATATCGAAAAACTGCTGATGATGCCCGATGAACTCTGGGAAAAAAAAGCGCAAGATCCGAGTATTATCCGCAATTGGTCAAAAGTGGCAACGATTAAGCACAATGCACAAATGATCTATCAAGCCAATTTAGACGGTGGTTTTTCGCGATTGATTGCTGAATGGGATCCACAAAATATTACCGCACTTTGGCGCTATTTGAAGAAAAACGGACAACGCTTGGGCGGCAATACTGGTGCTTATGCGCTAAGAGCGGTCGGCAAAGACACTTTCTTGCTGACCCACGATGTGGAAGCTTATTTACGCAACCACCAATTAATTGAAGGCGGCATCCAAACCCAGCGTTCGTTTGAAGCGGCACAGCAAATTTTCTCACAGTGGCAGCAGCAAAGCGGCCTTTCTCTCAGCCATATTAGCCAGATTGTGGCATTCAGTATGGGGGATTGACGGAGGAGAGTGACTATGCAAATCTGCTTTCGATTTTTTATTTCTTTGTTAATCATTGGAGTAGTTGCCGGTCTGGTCGGCTTTGCGTTGACCGAATTAATGCATTTTGTCCAGCATCATGCTTTCGATTATTCATTACACGGGGAAAGTCTGCCGTTTCGCTTAGGCGTGGAACAGGCAGCGCCGAGCCGCCGTTGGTGGGTGCTGCTGTTGTGCGGCGTGTCGGTTGGTTTTGGTTGGTATACGATTCAGCGCTACGGGGCGAAATTAGTCGGGTTTAAAGCGGCAATGGCTGCTCCACAGCAGGGGATGCCGTTTTTCACTACGATTTCTCATGCGTTGCTACAAATTGTTACCGTTGGTTTGGGGTCGCCATTGGGGCGTGAAACCGCACCGCGCGAGATGAGCGCTGCTTTTGCCACATTATGGATTCGAAAAATAAAATTAAACGATGACGATGCGGCATTGCTGATTGCCTGCGCTGCCGGAGCGGGCTTAGCAGCAGTGTATAACGTTCCACTGGCAGCCACGATTTTTATTTTAGAAACGTTAGTGGTGGCGATTAATGCCAGAGCGGTGTTTGCTGCTTTGCTCACATCAGTGACTGCGACGATGGTGGTGCGCTATACCTTGGGTGATTTGGTACAGTATCATTTGTCTAATCCCGAGATTAACCAGCCGCTGCTGTGGTTTGCGTTATTATTCGGTTTGCTGATCACCCCATTAGTCAAACTGTTCCGTTATACCACCGCACTTGTACCGTTTTTGCCACGCGCTGATAAACGGATTATTCCATTGGCGATGTTGCTATTCAGCCTGATCGGCGCAGTTGCCATTTTTTTCCCCGATGTGTTAGGCAACGGCAAAGCCGGCAATCAATTGGTGTTTGCCGGTTTGCTAAATTGGCATGAAGGATTAGTGTTATTGCTGATGAAATGGCTGGTAGTGCTGTTGGCATTGGCGGCAGGGGCTTACGGCGGTTTGATCACCCCATCGATGATGTTGGGCAGTATCTTGGCATTCTCGTTAGCATTTGGTTGGAACGATTTTTTGCCATCGATTTCAACCGAAAGCGCAGCATTAATTGGCGCAACCGCATTTCTGGCGATCTCGCTGAAAATGCCCTTGACCGCAATTGTATTTGCTTTGGAGCTGACTCGTAGCTCAGCGGCAATGTTGCTACCATTGGCGTTGGCAGTGGCGAGCGCTTGGGCGGCGGAAAAATGCTTGTTTGATAAAGCCAAGACCGCACTTTAACGGTTTGAAACGTTTAAAGTGCGGTTAGATACCAAGGGCTGTTGATTAGGCTAGGCTTGACTCAGCACGCGTGGGAACAAAATATTGTTTTCCAAATGGATATGTAACATTAAATCATCGATAAACTCATTAATGCCGGTGTAAAGTGCTCGCCAAGTGTTGCAGGCATCACGTGGTGGTGTCAGATTATCAGTCAAGGATTTCAAAATCTCAACTTGCTGACCGGTATCATCGTGCTCATGTTCCATCACTTGAATTGGCATCCGCGCCATGGCATATTGACCGGCGTTGATCATCGGGAATAAAATCTGCTCTTCTTTCTGCATATGTTGGCTCAAATCGGCATGTATCTCTTTTAGTACCGCCGAAACGCCCATCGGGCAGTCTGCACGATCGCCGTGCACATTTTCCACTTTTTCGGCTAAGAAAATCAATTCCGGCAATTGCTCGCGATGGCGCTGGTGAAAGCGTTCAATGATATGGTTGATAATTTCGGCATAAGAGGCTTGCAGCCAATTTTTTGCTTCGTTCGGCTCTTGTCGTTGCTCCAAGGCTGCCAAGCGTTGCTCAATTTCAGCTAGATTTAAATTTTTTACTTTTGCCGCAAAACCAAGAGTGTTGGCACCGCCACAGCAGAAATCCAGATCGTACTCACGAAATAGTTTGGTGGCGCCCGGAATGGCAATGGCTAATTCGCTTAATTTTTTTTCTTGAAATGACATCTTTGTTTCCTCGTATAATTCGATAGGTAAAGTCCGAGTTAAATAGTAAGGTATTTAAAAAATAAAACCAGTATTTTTTATCTATCTTTTAAGGAAAAATGATCTGAATCAAATCAGCTAACTGAATTGATGCAGATAAAGCCAGCAAAATATGGTGGCAAAAGTGTGGTTATGCTTTTTTCTTAACCGTTAAACCAGCAGGAGCTTGCGCGACCGGCATGATTTCGATTCGGTTGATATTGACGTGTACCGGGCGCTCGGCGATCCAAACAATGATTTCGGCAATGTCTTCAGCGCTCAGATAATCTACATTGGCATATAACGCCTCTACTTTGGCGCTATCGCCATGAAAACGGACATTGGAGAACTCCGTGCCACCACACAATCCCGGTTCAATATTACTGACCCGTACTGCTGTACCGACTAAATCAGCGCGTAAATTCAAGCTGAATTGCTTTACGAAGGCTTTGCTGGCACCGTAAACATTGCCGCCTGGATAGGGGTAGTCGCCGGCGATCGAGCCTAAATTGATGATGTGTCCGCAATTGCGTGCCACCATACCGGGTAAAATAGCGTGAGTGATGCTGATCAAGCCGCTGATATTGGTAGCAATCATCTGTTTCCAATTGGCTAGATCGCTATTTTGCGCTGCTTCGACCCCAAGAGCCAATCCGGCGTTATTAACCAGTAGATCAATCTGTTGCCATTCTGGCGGCAGGCTTTGCAAGGCGCTTAACGTCGCCTGTTCATCGCTGATATCAAATGCCAACGCAAAACAATTTGCGCCCAACTCCTGTTGCAAGGCGTTCAACCGTTGCTGGCGACGGGCAGTGATGATCACACGGTGTCCACGCTGAATCAATAAACGTGCGGTGGCGGCACCAAATCCGGCACTGGCGCCGGTGATAAGCACTAACATAATAAATCTCCTTTTTGGCTTGCGTCGTTTCAATATACCAAAAAGTGCAGCGTGCGGTAGAAATTTTTGCTAAAAGAGTTGCTTTTATTCAGGTGATGTTGTAATTAATTAGTATAGAAAATTTAATAACACAACATTCATAACAACAGCAAAATAATTAAGGAAGTAATATGCAAAATGTGGGTTTTATCGGTTGGCGCGGAATGGTCGGTTCCGTCTTGATGGATCGGATGCAGCAGGAACAGGACTTCGCCTATATTAATCCGGTGTTTTTCACTACCTCGCAAGCTGGGCAACCAGCACCGAGCTTCGGCAGTAAAGACAGTGGTGTATTAAAAGATGCGTTTAACATCGACGACTTGAAGGCGCTGGATATTATCGTTACCTGCCAAGGCGGCGATTATACCAACGAAGTTTATCCGAAACTGCGCGCCGCCGGTTGGAACGGCTATTGGATTGATGCGGCTTCCACCCTGCGTATGGAAAAAGATGCGATTATCGTGTTAGATCCGGTCAATCAACATGTGATCCGCGACGGTTTAGCGAAAGGCGTGAAAACCTATGTCGGTGGCAACTGCACCGTCAGTCTGATGTTGATGGCGTTGGGCGGCTTGTTTGAGCGTGATTTGGTAGAGTGGGTTTCAGTTGCGACTTACCAAGCAGCGAGCGGTGCTGGCGCCAAAAATATGCGTGAACTGCTGGTGCAAATGGGGGAATTGCGTGATGTGGTGCAAACCGATTTGGCGAATCCGGCATCTTCTATTCTAGAAATTGAAAGAGCGGTCACCGACAAAATGCGTGGCGATTTGCCGATTGAAAATTTTGGTGCACCATTGGCTGGCAGCCTGATTCCGTGGATCGATAAATTGCTCGACAGCGGTCAGACCAAAGAAGAGTGGAAAGGCTTTGCCGAAACCAATAAAATTTTAGGTCTGTCCGACAACCCGATTCCAATCGACGGTTTGTGTGTGCGGATCGGGGCTTTGCGTTGCCACAGCCAAGCGTTTACCATTAAGATGAAACAAGATTTGCCGTTGGCAGAGATCGAACAGATTCTGGCATCGCATAATGAGTGGGTGAAAGTGATCCCGAACGATAAAGAGAGTACTTTGCGTGAATTGACGCCGACCAAAGTCACCGGCACACTAAGCGTACCGGTCGGGCGTTTGCGTAAACTGAATATGGGGCCTGAATATCTGGCGGCATTTACCGTCGGTGACCAATTATTGTGGGGCGCCGCCGAACCATTACGTCGGATTTTACGTCTGTTAGTGGCATAAAAGACAAGCGATGTTGGTTAGAAGAGTAGCGGCGGATTATATATCCGCCCGAGCCGCACTTAGTATGTTTTCATTATAAATTAAATGCTTATATAATATTTCATAAACGGGAGGATATTCAATCCTCCCCTACACTACCTCATTAATATCTTGCCGATTACAGGTCATTACATGGAACGAGAACCGCACTTTGGGCAGTTTGCACTGAGAACATTAAAACCGTTTGCCGAACAATTTCCATTGCAATACCTCGACGGGCAGCGTGGCTGCAAAATCGCCTATCGTTTTTTTGAACACCCAACGCAGGATTTGGGGGGACGCAAACTGATGTTATTGGTCAGCGGGCGTGCGGAAAATGTATTGAAATGGACGGAAATCGCCTACGATTTTTATCAGCAAGGCTTTGATGTGTTGGCGTTTGATCACCGTGGGCAGGGCTATTCACAGCGGCTGCTGCGCGATCCGGAAAAAGGTCATATTGACCGTTTCGATTACTATCTTGATGATCTCGATGCGGTGCTACATAGCGTCAATCAGCGCTATGCCTACCAACAACAGGTAATGTTGGCGCACTCAATGGGCGGTTTGATTGCCACGTTGTATCTTGCCAAATATCCGCATAAATTTGACAAACTGATCCTGAATGCACCGCTGTTTGCCTTACCGCTGAAAAATCCGTGGCTGGATCCGATTTTGGTCAGTTTGATGATGTTGTTGGGGCAAGAGCAGCGCTATGTATTCGGACACTCTGCCTATAAACCGATCAATCCGGAACATAACGATTTAAGTTGCTGCAAAACTCGTATGAAATGGCATAATCGTATCAATCGACGCTTTCCGGAACTGCATCTGGGCGGACCGACTTTTCGCTGGGTGCATCTCTGTTTAACGCAGTTTAATAAATTGCCGCGTGCGATTGGCAAAATCCAGCTTCCGGTTCTGCTGCTGCAAGCGGAAAAAGAGGTGATTGTTTCCAATCGGCAAATTGAAGACTACGCCAAATTGTTCCGCAATTTACGCCACGAAATAATCCATCATGCCAAACATGAAATTTTGTTTGAACGTGACCCGATTCGCACGCTTGCAATGGAAAAAATTAGCCATTTTTTAGGGTAAAATCGTACTGTGGCAACTAACTGCTTGCCGATGAAATCAACAACATCAGCCCTAGACCACATAAAATCAACCCAATGATACGATTGACGATACGTTGTTGTTGTAACAAACGTTGCCGAATTTGTGGTGTGGATAACATCATTGCGACAGCAGCGAACCACAGCAAATGCGCCAGTGACATAAAGGCACCGTAGCCGATTTGTATCAAAATCGGCGTGTCGGGATTCACGATTTGCGTAAAAGTGCTGAGTACAAACAGCGTGGTTTTCGGGTTGAGCGCATTGGTGACAAACCCGTTCTTAAACGCCTGTTTATCGCTTAAAACCGCACTTTCTCCATTTAGATCAAAGGCAACGGGACGATGGCGAAAAGTTGCAATGCCAATATAAATCAAATACATCGCACCGAACATTTTGACCAGATTGAACAGAACCGGCGATTGTGACAGCAAGGCGCTGACACCCAACAGCGTGTAGCCGACATGCACCCAAACCGCAGCGGCAATGCCGACGGCAGTCAGAATCCCCGCTCGTTTGCCATACAAATAGCTGTTGCGGGTGGTCATGGCGAAATCGCCACCGGGGCTGATCACTGCCAAAATCGTGATAGTAGCGACTGCTAATAATTCTGTCATGTTGTTCTGCTCTACTGCTCTACTGCTCTACTGCTTTCTGGAATGATATTAGATCAAATCGATGACCAGAGAGGCTCTAGTTAAAGATAAAGTGCGGTTTTGGCAAACAACGCATCACAACCGCACCTCGGATCTGTTGATCAGTTACACTTTTTCACGGCAACATGCCAATCTGCGCCGGATTTCACCTGATTTTTCTCGGCAAAATTTTCCATATTCAGTGCGAAAGAGACATTCAGCAGGCTGTTTAAATATAACAGCGGTTCGCCGTCTTTGACATCGCCGAAGCTGCTGACATACGGCATTTTGCCACTGTAGCGCAGTTGTTCACCCTGTTTGATCTGAACACAGGCGGTATCGCCTTTTTGAATGCCGGACTGTTCTAATAATTGATCGCTGATATTGGTCCAAATATTGCCATATTGAATATCCAGAATCGGAATATTACCTTTCAATTTGCCATTTTCCAGCGTGGCTTTTTGATATGCAATTTCAAAGACTTTCTTCTCTAGCGCCGGTCCGACCTGTTCAAAACTGATCTGCCCTGAAGCCAAGCGTGCGCCGGTGTAGGCGTATACATCACGACCATGAAAGGTGTAAGATTTTTCCGAGCCGGAAAGACGGTTGGTTTTTTCATCAATTTCGCGCACGCTGTCGATACCAAGCGATTCGGCGACGAGGGTCAGTGTGCCGTTATCCGGCGTCACAAAATAGTGACCGCTTTGGGTTTTCAGCACCACCGATTTGCGATCGGTACCGACACCGGGATCGACCACACTGACAAATACCGTGCCTGGCTGCCAATAAGGTGCGGTTTGATACAGTCGATAGGCGGCTTGCCAAATATCATAAGGCGGAATTTCGTGGGTTAAATTGAAGATTTTCAGATCGTTATCAACCCCGAAGGCGACCCCTTGCATGGCAGAAACCGCACCATCTTGCAAACTGAAATCGGTTTGCAGCAACAGTGCATTGTCTGCCAAGGCAACGTTGCCGACAGAAAGTCCTAATATCAAGGTTAAAAGTGGTTTTTTCATCAGATAAATTCCTCCGCTGGTTGATTGTCGCTGTCAACATAACACAGGGCGGAAAAGTGAGGCAATAGCCAACCGCACTTTTGCCAATCTGGGCGCATTTTCGGGCAAAGTGCGGTCTGAAACTCAGCGGTTTAAACCATCGTGTTTAAACCATACAGCCGAGCAATATTGTGTGCCGTTGAAACCAAATTCTTACGCCCGTCAGCCAACGTGTCCGCTAGGCTGCCGAGTTGGCTGATAATTGGGAACACCGCATCAATGCCGTGTTGATACACCGCCTCGTAATCGTCACGCAAGCAGCCGCAAATTGCGATCACCGGTTTGTTAAACTGTTTGGCGGTTTTAGCCACGCCAATCGGGGTTTTGCCGTGTACCGTTTGCCCGTCGATCCGCCCTTCACCGGTGATCACTAAATCGGCATCTTGCAGTTGTTGTGCTAACTTGACGGCTTCTATCACAATTTGTACGCCTGGTTTTAACTGTGCATTCGACAGTAACTGCAAGCCACCGCCCATGCCACCTGCCGCTCCGGCACCGGCAAGCTCAGCGATTTCCAGCCCCAGTTGCTGTTTGGCTAGCTTGGCAAAATGTGCCAAAGCGTGATCCAATTGCGCTACCATCGCAGGCGTAGCACCTTTTTGTGGCCCGAAAGTGGCGGAGGCGCCGTGTTGACCGCACAGCGGATTATCCACATCGCAAGCCACTTCGATCGCCACGTGCTGCAAACGTGAATCCAGTTGGTCCAAGTGAATGCTCGCCAGTCTGGCTAATGCCGCGCCGCCAAATGCCAATGCTTGCCCGTCAGCATCTTGAAAACCTGCCCCCAATGCTTGCAGCATACCGATGCCGCCGTCATTGGTGGCGCTGCCGCCGATGCCGAGAATGATCTTTTCAACCTTGTAATCCAAGGCGGCTTTAATTAACTCTCCGCTGCCATAACTGGTGGTCAGCAACGGATTACGCTGGTTCGGTGAGACTAAATGTAAACCGGATGCCGCTGCCATCTCAATCACCGCCGTTTTGCCATCGCCGGACAGCCCGAAAAAAGCATTGACTTTATTGCCTAACGGCGCAGTCACGTCCAAATGCAGCAAGCGCCCGCCGGTGGCGTCGATCAATGATTGCACCGTACCCTCGCCGCCGTCCGCCATGGGTACTTTGACATATGTTGCGTGCGGAAACACTTTTTTAAAACCGGTTTCAATCGCATCTGCCGCTTCAAGTGCGGTTAAGCTCTCTTTAAATGAATCGGGGGCAATCACAATTTTTAGGGCTTGCGGTTTCATTGCGGATTCTCCAATACAAATTTCTCAATGACCTCAGCGACACCGGAACCGTTGTTGTCGGCGGTGATGTAATCAGCGATGGCTTTTATGTCTTCAGTAGCATTGCCCATTGCCACGCCCAAACCGGCATATTGCAGCATATGCAGATCATTGCCGGCGTCGCCGCAGCAGATGATCTGTTCAGAGCTGATGTTTAAATGCTGTGCCAGTGCCGCTACACCGGCACCTTTATTGGCTTCGGGGTGGATAAATTCCAAAAAGAACGGCGCACTGCGCACCACGGTATAACGTTGGCAAAGTGCGGTCGGCACAGCGGCAGCAAACGGGTCAAGCAATTCAGGCGGGTCGATAATCATGGTTTTGATGATCGGCTCGTGATCGTCTAGCTGCGAAAAATCCAGCAAAGTGAACTCAATGCCGTTGGAGTCGGCTTCGTGCTGGGTATAGTGGTTGGCTTTTGGGGTGATTAGCCCACGAGTGGGTGAAAATGCATGCACGTTTAAACCAAAGCGATCGGCATACTGTGCCACGAATTTAGCGTCTTTGCCTTGCAACATTTTGCTATTGATCACATAACCGTCATGGGCTCGTTCGACAATTGCACCGTTGAAACACAACACATAATCATCATCGCCGGTCATACCGAGCTGCTGCATATATTGTTGCATGCCGATATAGGGGCGACCGGAAGCTAAAATCACATATACGCCTTGTTTGCGCGCCGCCAAAATAGCCGCTTTATTGCGTTCGCTGATCATTTTTTTGTTGTCGAGCAGGGTGCCGTCCATATCGAGGGCAATGAGTTTATAGGCTTGCATAGGGTTTCCTTATCTTAATTGTTCACAGCATAACATTGCGGTTCTGTTCAGGAAAAGGGAATTTTGTGAGCAAGATCGCAAAATTGTATTCTGATTTTGCACAAGCACAGCTTTTTCTGCCATTAACTTTTCAAGCTTTGGCAATTGGCATAGAATGAGGAGCGTTATTTCAAAACATATTGATATTTAACGATTTATTAACTTTCAAAAAGAGGATGTTTTATGTCTTTTAAACCTGCTTTACTGACAACGCTAATCGCAGCCACACTGGCAACACCGCACTTGGCATTGGCTGCCAATGTGGATTTGCGTATTATCGAAACCACTGATTTGCACGCGAATATGCTGGATTATGATTACTATAAAGATGCGCCATCGGATAAATTGGGCTTGGCACGCACGGCGGATTTAATCGTCAAAGCCCGTGAACAGGTGAAAAATAGCGTGTTGGTGGATAACGGTGATGTGATTCAAGGCAGCCCGATGGGCGATTACATTGCCAGCAAAGGCTTAACCGCCGGCGAGGTTCATCCGGTTTATAAAGCGATGAATTTGCTGAATTACGATGCGGCGACTGTCGGCAACCATGAATTTAACTATGGTTTGGAGTTTATGGACAAGGCATTGGCGGGTGCCAATTTTCCTTATGTCAGCGCTAATGTGATTGACATCGCCACTGGCAAGCCTTATTTCACGCCATATTTAATCAAAGATTACCAGATGGTTGATGATAAAGGCGAAAAACAGACGATTAAAATCGGCTATATCGGCTTTGTACCACCACAAATTCTGACTTGGGACAAAAAGCACCTAGACGGCAAATTAGAAGTGAAAGACATCACCGAAACTGCTCGTGAGTTGGTGCCGCAAATGAAAGCCGACGGCGCTGATGTGGTGATTGCTTTAATGCACTCCGGTTTATCAAAAGAGGAATATCAGCCGTTGGCAGAAAATGCTGTAGCCTATATTTCAAAAATTGACGGCATTGATGCGATCGCATTCGGGCATGCACACGGCTTGTTCCCAAGTAAATCTTTTGCCGATGTGGCGAATGTTGATTTGGAAAAAGGCACCATCAATGGCATTCCAGCAGTGATGCCTGGCTATTGGGGCAGCCATTTGGGAATTATCGATCTGAACTTGAACAACGACAGCGGCAAATGGCTGGTTACGGGGGCGCGTGCAGAAGTCCGTCCGATTTTTGATAATGAAAGCAAAAGTGCGGTTGCCACGGCACATCCAGAAATTGTGAAAGTGCTGCAAGATGATCACAGCGGTACTCTTGAGTATGTCAATCAGCCAATTGGTAAAGCCGCCGATAAAATGTACAGCTTCTTAGCCTTAGTGCAAGATGATCCGACGATTCAAATCGTGAATCTGGCACAGCAGGACTATGTGAAAAACTTTATCAAAGGCAATTCGGAGCTAGAAAACCTGCCAGTGCTTTCTGCGGCAGCGCCGTTTAAAACCGGCGGACGTAAAAATGACCCGACCAGCTACACCGAGGTCGAAGCCGGGCAACTTAGTTTCCGTAATGCAGCGGATTTGTATCTGTATCCAAATACCTTGGTGGCGGTGAAAGTCAATGGCGCGCAAGTGAAAGAGTGGTTAGAGTGTTCCGCTGGGCAATTTAATCAAATTGACCCAAGCAAAACCGAAGCGCAGCATCTGATCAATTGGGACGATTTCCGTACCTATAATTTTGATGTGATTGACGGTGTGGACTACCAAGTGGATGTGACCCAAGCGGCACGTTATGACGGCGACTGCAAACTGGTGAACCCGAAAGCAGAACGGATTGTCGAGTTGACGTTTAACGGCAAACCGATTGACCCGAAACAAGAGTTTTTGATCGCCACCAATAACTATCGTGCCTTTGGTAACAAGTTCCCGGGCACCGACGGCAGTCAATTAGCCTTTGCTGCGCCGGATGAAAATCGCACAATTTTAGCCGACTATATTCGCCGTGTCAGTCAAGAACAGGGCGAGGTGAAACCGCAAGCGGATAACAACTGGCGCTTTAAAGCGATTCCACAGGCAAACTTGAATATTGTGTTTGAAACCTCACCATCGGCAAAAGCCGCCGAGTTTATTCAACAACATGCGCAATATCCGATGAAGAAAATCGGGCAAGACGAAGTGGGCTTCGCCTTATATCAAGTCGATTTGAGCAAGTAGTGCTAAACAAATGGCTTTAGATAAACCGTAAAGATAACCCTCGATAAATTATCGGGGGTTAATTTTTTCTACTGATGATTTTTCCAATCGCAATGCTCAATAACAGCGCGATAGCAGCTGGCAGCACCCAGCTTAAGCCAAGCGGGTAAAACGGAACATACGCCAGTAGCTCGTTGGCGAAGTGCGGTAATATGCCGATATTATTCAGACTATCGCACAAGCTAAACAGTGATACGGTGCCAATGATGAGTTGGTAGCTGAATTTTATTGACGGTAGCTTATGGCGCAGCAGTTGTAGTGCGACCAGCATAATCGCTATCGGGTAGATCAGTAATAATGCAGGAATGGTGACTCTGAGCAAGGTGTCCAAACCGGCTTCAGAAATGATGATAGTCGCAGTGGTAAAGACGATAACAAAAAACTTATAGGTCAGCCGTGGGTGAAATTTGGAGAAGTAATCGGCACAGGCGCTCGTGACACCCACTAAGGTGGTCAAATTTGCCAGCATCACAATGCCGCTCATCATCAATAGTCCCTTGTTGCCAAACAGTGCATTGACATAACCGGCAAAAATTTGCCCACCGTTGCTTGCCTCCACAGCGACGCTGTGGCTGGTAGCGCCGAGGTAAAACAGGCAGATGTACAACGTACTGAGCAGCAGCACAGAAATTGCTCCGGCACTTAAGGTGTATTGCAGTATGGTTTTTTTATCCGATACCTGTTTGACTGCCAGCGCTCTGGCGACAATGCCGCCGAAAGCCATTGCAGACAGCACATCCATCGTTTGATAGCCACCCACTAGCCCGGTTGCGACGGCGGAATTTTCAGCATAAGCATGAGAAGGCAAGACGATCGTGGAAAGTGGATTAGAAATCACCGCAAAGCCGACTACTATCAACAAGACCAGCAACATTGGTGCCATAAATTTACCGATACTGGAGATCATGGTGCTGCGTCCCAACATAAAAAACATTCCAATGAGGTTGAAGGCTAAGGCAAACAGAATATGTTGATACTCGCCATTGAACAGATTCAAAGGCTGCCATGCCATTTCATAGGCGACATTGGTCACCCGTGGCATCGCAAAAGTGGAGCCGATCACTAAGTAGAGGATTGACCAAAATGTTACACCGACCCATTTCGGAAGGTCAAGCGAAAGGGCTTCACCTCGCCCTTTTAGTGTAACGACCACCAAGGTGATAAATGGCATACAGACGCCGGTTAATACAAAGCCAAACGCTGCCCATAACCAGTTTGTACCGGCATGATAACCTTCCATTGGTGGAAAAATAATATTGCCTGCGCCTAAAAATAGCGAAAAAATCATCATGCCTAAAATAAGAATATCTTTACGAGATAGCATAATCTATACCCCTTAATATCAATAATCGGTGGATTATACGTTATTCTTATGATTTTTCAGCCTATTAATTAGGTATAAGAGGGCAATTTTATTATGATATGCTTGGATTTTACTACGCAAAATACACTTGTTAAAAAAGCAGAAAGCTGACCGCACTTTCTGCTTTTTCACAAAAGCGCCGATGATAAAAGCGCTATTTCACATGTAACATGGCCATCATGCCAAGTGTTTCGTGTTCCAAAATATGGCAATGGAACATTTTTAACCCTTTTTCTGACTGAACAAAACGAATCACTGCTTTTTCCATCGGTTTTAAATTCAGAATATCGCGTTTGGCACGATAGGGTTCTTGTCGGGTTTCGCCGTTCAACGTGCGGCTGATCAGCTCAAATTGTGTGCCGTGAATATGGAAAGGGTGATCCATATGTGAAGAATTAAACAGCAGCCACTCTTCGGTTTCGCCTTGTTTACCTTCAAAATCAATACGCTTCATGTCAAAAACTTGATCGTTGACCAAAAACATATTTTGTAACATGCTGGCGGTATCACCGTTCATGCCTGACGGCATTCTTTCCCTGAAGACAACCGTGCGTTTTACTGCAACCGGTGGCAGTGCGGCAAAAGTGCGTAGGCGCTGCGGAAGTGCGACATCAGCTTGTGTTAGCTCAACCTTGGCAAGGGTTAAGGTGGTTGGCGCTTCACGTACCATCATTTTACGCCGATTATAGTAACGGCTGATTAATGTCGCGGTTCCATTTTGGCTGATACGAGGAATCACTTCCAGTCGTTGTCCCGGCACTAAAAACAACTCGTCGCCGGCGCTCAACGGCTCTTCTAGCAAGCCGCCGTCAGTGCCGACCACAATCCACTCGACATTCGGCAAATGCAAACGGAAATAACGGGCACTGGTGGCGTTCCAAATACGCAGCCGCTGGTTGCCGTTCAAGCTGATTTGTGGCGTGAGTTGGGCGTTGATCAGCACAAACTCGCCCTCACGACCGTTAATCCAGTCTGAAAGCGTGTTAGGCGGAATGCGTCCGTCTTGATCCAAGCGTAGATCGGAGATCAACCAATGCTGCTCTTGCAAATGTGCGAACGGATCAGTTTTGCTTTTGATGATTAAACTACCCGCCAGTCCCATATAAACTTGCTCGGCGACCAAACCGTGCGGGTGTGGGTGATACCAGTAAGTTCCGGCACTATTTTCAGCAATTTTAAACTCATACAACCGTGTTTGTCCGGGCAGAACCTCATCCTGCGGATTGCCGTCTTGTGCTTCCGGCACGGCAAGTCCATGCCAATGGATCGTGGTCGGTTGTGGTAAGCTGTTTTTAAAGTGAATACGTACTGTATCGCCTTCGTTGACCACAATTTGCGGGCCGGGCAGCTGTCCGTTATACGCCCAGACTTCGGTTTTCTTGCCACCCGCCAGTTCGATTTCTACCACTTTGGCTTCCAGATTGGCTTCAAAAACCGCACTTTGATCACTTTGGTTTGCCAATTGCACCAGTGGAGAGAGCGGCTGTCCGCTCGGCATTGCCGATTGCGGCATCAATGGCAGATCCGCAGATTGCATCGTGCCGATGCCGCCCATATTCGGCTGCATCATCTCGCTATGGTGCATATGTGGGGTCGCAGTTGCCCAGCCATAGTGCGTTGCCAAACCGAGTGCAATGCTGTAGCGCAAAAAATCACGGCGTTTGATACTGTTCATAAACTCTCCTCATCAGTAGCTGTTATAAATGACACTACTGCCGTCTTTGAGCAGCAACAGCACATGGTAACGATCTTTTTGTCCGCCATATAGCGGATTGTCCATTCCCGGAGAACCGATCGGCATGCCCGGCACGGCTAACCCGACAGCATCCGGTTTTTCTGCCAGCAAGCGTTTGATGTCTTCTGCCGGCACATGACCTTCGATGACATAATCGCCGATTTGCGCGGTATGGCAGGAGGAATATTGCATTTCAATGCCTAATTTTTCGCGCACGCCGATGCGTAGCGATTCGATCACCTCAATCTCAAAACCGTTGGCTTGCAGATATTCTACCCACTCGACACAACAGCCGCAGTAAGGATCTTTCCAAACGGTCATTTTTAGGTTTTCCGCTATCGCTGGTGCGCTCACGAGCAAACAAAAAAGACTCAAATTATGGATAAAGTATGTTTTCAACCTTGAATACATTGCATGCCTCCTAGCGGAATTTCAATGGGCATATTATGCCATCAAGTGTTGTAGACAAATATTGATATAACCCCAAATAATTGTGAAAGAACAGGCAATTTTTACCATCAAGTGGTTGGGATAAAAATCGGTTAGATAAATCAGGCTGCTCTTGCTATACTCAGCGCAGTTAATTGACTAACCGCACTTTTTATAGTTGCAGCCTTGAAACGAAGGCTTTGGAGGACTCGAAAATTGAAAAAACTATTGACTTGCCGCATACTTAAATCCGCTCTGATCGCTACATTTGCCCTTTTCAGTACCTCGCTGTTTGCCCAAAAACTCTATGTGTATAACTGGACCGAATATATTCCGTCCAAATTGCTGGCAGATTTCACTAAAGAAACCGGCATTGAGGTGATTTACTCGACCTTTGAAAGCAATGAAGAGATGTATTCCAAAATGAAGCTGATGAAAAGCAGCGGCTACGATTTGGTGTTTCCATCCAGTTATTACATCGGCAAAATGGCGCAGGAAAATATGTTGCAGCCGCTGGATAAAAGCAAATTGCACAATTTGGATAACATCAGCCAAGCGTTATTGGACAAACCGTTTGATCCGCAAAACCGCTATTCCTTGCCGTATGTTTACGGCTTGACCGGCATCGGCTTGAATGCCGCTGAAATTGAGCCAAGTGCGGTCACCAGTTGGCGGGATTTGTGGCGTCCGGAATATAAAGGCAAAGTATTACTGACCGCAGATTCACGCGAAGTTTTTCATATTGCCTTGTTATTATTAGGCTTCTCACCGAATACTACTGACGAAGCCGAAATCGAACAGGCATACCAATTACTGAAAACATTGATTCCGAATGTGGTTGCGTTTAATTCCGATTCGCCGGAAGTGCCGTATTTACAAGGTGAAGTCGATATCGGCATGATCTGGAACGGTTCCGCTTTCCGCGCTCACCATGAAAATTCGGATATCCGTTTTGTTTATCCGAAAGAGGGCGCCATTTTCTGGATGGATAACTATGCAATTCCGAAAGGTGCTAAAAATCCTGATGCTGCCTACCAATTCATCGACTTTATGCTGCGTCCGCAAAGCGCTAAAGTGGTGATTGAAAGCATGGGCTTCTCGATGCCGAATAATGGGGTCAAAGCACTGCTGAGTGAAGCCGATGCCAACGACCCGACCTTATTCCCGTCGGCGGCCGAAATCGAAAACGGCGTACTGCAAGCGGATGTGGGTGAAGCGATTGATATTTATGAAAAATATTGGAATTTGCTGAAAGCCCATTAATCTAATATAGGGCAGATTGTCTCTGCCCTAATCAACGCATCGGTGGCGCATTTCTCACAGGTGGAAGCGGAACTGATTAGCACGCCTGACGATGAATTTAAGTTTCACTTGGGCGTGCCAAGCGCATAACAACCACGCAAGTGCGGTTTGACCGCACTTGCTGTCATCGCCTTACTCGTCGGTTATTTGCTCATCAAGCAAAATAACCAAGCGGTCGGTTTCAATATTGCTTTGCAGCGTTTCCACTTCCGGCAAGGTTTTGGTCACCTTTGCCGACAGGGTTTTGAAACGTTCTACTTTGCCGTATAAGCCCTGATTGCCGACCAGTGCGGTAACGGTGTTATTGTAGTGGTTATTGGCGGCAGTGAGGGAGCCACCCAGTTTTTGCAGCCGTTCTGCCAGCAGACTGACTTGGTTATACAGCTCGCCGGCGCGTTCGCTGATTTCACGCGCTTCACTGTTGCCACGTTCAATTCGCCATAAATTTGCCACCGTGCGCAAAATTGGCATTAAGGTGGTGTGCGATACTAAAATCACGTTTTTATTATAGGCATCGTTAAACAACGTGCGGTCGAGCTTCATCGCTTCGATATACGCCGGCTCAATCGGGATAAACATCAGCACAAAATTGGGGCTGCGCATGCCGATCAGGTTGCTGTAATCTTTACTGGATAACTCGTTGATATGGTTTCGAATGGCCTTAACGTGTTCGCTCAGGTAATGCTGCTGGTGCTCCTCTTCGCTGCCAACCGCTCTTTCATAGTCCACCAACGAGACTTTGCTGTCAATAATCAGATGTTTGTCGTCAGGCAGTTTGACGATAAAATCCGGTTGTTTGCGCTTGCCGTCACCGTCTTGAAACGAGGCTTGAGTGGCGTAGTGGTCGCCCGCGACCAAACCAGCCAGTTGCAGGCTGCGTTCCAGCTGCATTTCGCCCCAATTGCCGGCGGTTTTTTTGCTGCCTTTCAGTGCCGAAGTCAGATTATTCGCCTCTTGCGACATCGATAGACCAATCTCCAGCACTTTTTTGATCTCACCTTCAAGTGCGGTATTGCCTTTGATTGCTTCGGAATGCACCTCGTTAACCCGTTTTTGAAAGCTCTCAATTTGCTCGCGGAACGGCTTCAACAGGCTGTCGATCGAATGTTGGTTGCTTTGGCGAAACGCTTGGCTTTTCTCTTCCAGAATCCGGTTTGCTAGGTTTTGAAATTCAACCGAGAGTTGCTGTTTGCTCTGTTCAAAATTGCGCTGCTGCTCGGCAAAATTTTTCTCTTTTTCTAATAGCGTGGTTTTCAGCTCGGCCAACTGTTGTGCCAATTCGCTTAATTGTTGGCGCTGTTGTTGTAAACTCTGTTCTTTTTGTTCGACCGCACTTTGGCTGTGCAGCAGCTGCTGTTGCAGGCTCTGTGCTTGTGCCGAAGCACTGCCGTAGCGCTCTTTCAGTTCGGTGATATTGCGGTTAATACTCTCGTTGCGTTGTTGCAATTGATCAAACTCTTGTTGCAGATAACCGATTTTTTCGTCGCGTTCCTCCAAGCGTTGTTGCAACCCTTCGCTGCGGGTTTGCGCTTGAATCATGCGCTGTTGCAGGGTTTCACGCAATTGTTGCACGCTGTCATATTTTTCCAGCAATTGATTGAAATCATCAATATTTTTATTCAGATCTTGTTGCAGCTCTTGGCTGTCGTGTTTGCGCCGCGCGGCGATAAAAAACAGCAGCAGGCAAAGTGCGGTCAGCGCCACACAGATCAATAACCATTGGTTTTGGCTTAATTCTGTCATCTGGTCAGTTCCCTCTTTTCTTTGCCGCGATTATAAAGCAAAATATCAGACTTGGCGAAATTGTACCTTTACCTTAAACGGCTATTATATTATGCAAAACACCCTTTATTTGGCGTCGGGCAGCCCGCGCCGTTGGCAATTGCTGCAAGAATTGGGACTGAATTTAATCAAAGTCAGTGCTGAAATTGATGAAACGCCGTTCGCGGATGAACCGGCGCAACGCTACGTGTTGCGCATGGCGCAGCAGAAAAACCAGTGGGCGTTGCAGGTGCTGGGCAAAACACCGGAATTTCCGCTGCTGACAGCGGATACCACCGTGGCATTGCAGCAGCAGATTATCGGCAAGCCTGAATCAGAGCAAGATGCCGCTGCGATTTTAAAACGGCTTTCCGGCAGCACTCATCAAGTGTTGACGGCGGTTTGTGTGCACTGGCAGGGGCAAACTCACAGCGTGCTGCAAACCAATGAAGTGACCTTCTCCCGATTAAGCGATGAGCAAATTTGGGCGTATATCGCTACCGGCGAGCCGATGGACAAAGCCGGTGCGTTTGCGATTCAGGGCTTTGGCAGTCTGTTTGTGCGCCATATCAGCGGCAGTTTCAGCGGAATAATGGGCTTACCGATTTATGAAACTGGCGAGTTGTTGATCAATAAGTGCGGTCTGACAAACCCACTGCTCGCTGCGCAACACGCCCGATGATGTCACGACAACACGCTACTCAGCATGCTATTGCGCAGGCCAACCATTTTGGGCAAACGCGGCAGCCGTTTCTGTTTTTGATCGATTTTGAGCAGCGTAATCCGTTGGTATTGCCGTTGAACGAGGCGGCAGCGCAGGGCATTTATTATGACATTAAAGGCGCAACCAATCGTGATTGGCAGTTGGACAAGCCGAACGAGCCATTGCAGATGACACGCAGCCCGATCTCTTTCGAGCGCTATCGACAAGGATTTGAGATCGTGCAGCAGGGGCTACAGGCAGGCAATACTTATCTGCTGAATTTAACTTATCCGACCGCACTTGATTGCAATTATAGTCTGCGGCAAATTTTTCAGTTCAGCCAAGCACCATTTAAAGTGCTGTTGGACGATCAGTTTGTCTGCTTTTCGCCGGAGTCTTTTGTCACTACCGCCGAAAATAAAATCTATTCATATCCGATGAAAGGCACGATTGATGCAGCGCTGGACAATGCCGAACAACGTTTGCTGGCCTCGGAAAAGGAGCAGTGGGAGCATAATACGATCGTGGATTTGATTCGCAACGATCTGTCGATAGTGGCAACACAAATTGAAGTCAGCCGATTTCGTTATGTTGAGCGGCTGCAAACCGAACGTGGTAGCATTTTACAAACCAGTTCGGAAATTTGTGGACAGCTGGCAGCGGATTGGCAAAACCGAATTGGCGATCTGCTGTTTAAGCTGCTGCCGGCTGGTTCGATCAGCGGCGCACCGAAAGAGAAAACCCTCGACATTATCCGCCAAGCAGAACTAGACGAGCGTGGTTATTACAGCGGCATTTTCGGCATTTTTGATGGCGAAAATCTGCAAAGTGCGGTCTTGATCCGCTATCTACAACAGCAAGGTGAACAGTTGCTGTTTCGCAGCGGCTGCGGCATCACCGCACAAAGCTGTTTGCAAGACGAATATCAGGAGATGCTGCAAAAAGTGTATATTCCGATAGTTTCTAATGAGGTGTGTTAATGCTGCCGCTTATGGAAACCATTGCTGTTGAAAACGGTCAATTGCAGAATGTGGCGTATCACCAGCAGCGTTATCAACAGGCGTTGCGCGAATATTATGCCGATACGGAAGTGCAGGTATGCGATTTATCGGCAATCATTGTGCCGCTTGAATTTCAGCATGGCGTGGTGCGTTGTCGGGTAGATTACAATGCCACACAGCAGCAAGTGCGGTTTTTCCACTACCAACGCCGTACGATCCGCCGCTTTCAGCCGGTGATTTGCGATACGATTGACTACCACCTGAAATTCAGCGACCGCACTTTACTGGATCAACTGTATGCTCAACGGGGTGATTGTGATGAAATTTTGATTATCAAACATGGTTTAGTCACAGACTGTTCCATCGGTAATCTGATTTTATTGCAAAACGGCATGTGGTACACCCCGGCACAACCGCTATTGCACGGCACACAACGGACGAAGTTGTTGGCGGAAGGTAAAATTCAAGTGCGCTCAATTCCCTGTGATACGTTAGCGGATTATGATGAAGTGCGGGTGATTAACGCTTTGAATCCACTAGTTTAATTTGTCATTATATACCGAAATTGCGCCAGCTTTGCACAGCAAGCCGTATAAGGTTAAGCATCTGTCCATTTTTTTAAATGGACAGATGCAATTTGCCCTACATTGACTCATCGAATATCTTTGTCGATTTGTTGCTTATCTCAACTAGAACCAGAACACATAGGCAATGGTTGCGATGATAAAGGTGGAAAGAATATTCAGCCAGAAGCCGCCGCGCACCATTTCGCTCTGTTTCACCTCACCGGTACCAAACACAATCGCATTTGGTGGGGTGGCGACCGGTAGCATAAAGGCACAAGAAGCCCCTAAGCCGATAATTAACGATAAGCCCAGTGGCGGCATGCCTAAAGCTTCGGCAATAGAAATAAAGATCGGTACCAATAGCGCCGCACTGGCAGTGTTTGAGGTGAATTCGGTCAAGAAGATGATAAAAGCGGCAACCACTAAGCCGATGATGTAGAAATGCCCACCTTCAATAATGTTTACAACTTGATCTGCCAATACTTTGCTGGCACCGGAATCACGCAGTACCGCACTTAGGGTCAAGCCACCGCCAAACAGCATTAATACGCCCCAATCGGTATTTTTCTGAATGTCGTCCCAAGCTGCGACGCGGGTAACGCAGATCACCACGGCGGCAATCAGTGCCACTACGCTATCGAAACTGGCGATATTTTTCTCTAGCCCAAACAGGGCGGAGAGGAGTGGATTCAGATGTCCGCTGAACACCCAGCACAGCGCAATCACCACAAAGATACCCAAGGTGGTGTACTGTTTTTTGTTCAATGCGTTTTCTTCAAAATTCTTTTCGAAGGCTACGTTTAAATTGGGTTTAAAAATAATGTAGAGTGTGCCGATCATAATTGGCATTAGAAGCAGCATAGCCGGGAATCCGTATGCCATCCATTGCCCAAATGTAATATTCAACTGTGAGGCCACAATGGCGTTGGGCGGACTGCCGACCACAGTACCCATGCCGCCGATACTGGCGCTGTAAGCAATGCCGAGTAACACGAAAACATAGGTATTGTGTTCGCGGCTTTTATCCATTTTGCTCAAAATTCCCATCGCTAACGGCAACATCATTGCAGCGGTGGCGGTGTTGCTCATCCACATCGACAAAAATGCCGTGGTGGTGAACAGGTAGATTACTGCCAAAAACAGTTTGCCTTTGGCTAGATTCATGATTTTATTGGCGATAATGTTATCCAAACCTTGAATGTGTAATGCGGTAGCCAAGGCAAAGCCGCCGAAGAACAGGAAAATCGTTGGATTGGCAAACGACGCCAAAGCGGAAGTGGTGGAAACCAATCCGAGAGCAATCGCCATAATCGGTACCAAAAGTGCGGTCACGGTCACATGCAGCGCTTCGGTCAGCCATAAAATCCCAACAAAGACCAATAACGCCAAGCCTTTATTTGCATTTGGTTCAAACGGCAACATATTCAGTAGGATAAAAAACAGCACAATATCCGCTAAAAATATGATACTGGCACGTCTTACGGTATGTTCTTCAATCTCGCTTTGCAGCGGCTCAGGTTTGTTGATGTCGCTCATAATGTTTTCCTTATCGACAAATACTCAGCACAATTTAAGGCTGTGGCTTAATCGTCTTGTTGGTTGTAAGGTTTGAATATAGCAGAATGTTATAATTTTATTAACTACATGGAATAAGCAATTGCCAGAAATGTGAACTGGCACAAGGAAAAAGGCTAACGCGATGAGTGGGTGAAGGGTGAGGGAGAAAAGCCTCTGTCATCGATGGCAATCAGAGGCTGATCAACGAGTTAGTCTTCAAAGGTTGGGTTTGCAGTTTCTGCATTCAGTTCCAACGGTTCCGGCGATAAGATAATGCCGGTTAAATCAGCGTACACATAATCTTCCGGCAGGAATGAGACACCACCAAAATTGATCGGCACATCGGTTTCGCCGAGGGTTTTATCATCGGCGGACACCGGAATTGGCGCTAACGCATGAATGCCGATGTCTAGATTTTCCAAAATATCCAGCTGACGAACGGCGCCATAAACGATAATGCCTTCCCAGTCGTTGTCCGCCGCCAGCTGCGCCAAATCTGCATCGATCAAGGCACGGCGTACCGAACCGCCGCCATCGATCAACAGCACTCGTCCCAGCCCGTCTTCTTCCAAGACTTCTTCAATCAAACCGTTGCTTTCAAAGCATTTCACGGTGGTGACTTTGCCACAGAAAGAGGTTTTTCCGCCAAAGCTGGAGAAAATAGGCTCTACCACGTCAATTTGATCTTGATAAATATCACACAATTCTGAGGTGTCAATACGCATAACCCTATCCTTAATCGATAATAAATCATCAGCACATTAGCGGCTAGTATAAACAGGAAACATAAAAATTACCAATTAAACCCGCTTGACAGCAGTAATCCGGTGCTAAATAGCAGATTAACCGATAGCGCCAGCAGTGACATTTGTGCCAACATCGGACGAAGCTGTTGCGGCTGTTCGGCGTGAAACACCATCCAAGCGTGTTTGATCAGCAACGGAAAGGCTAAAATTGGCAATAACCCTGACCAATGTGGAAAATAGAGCAGCGTAAATACCAAATATAGCACCATGGCACAGGCAAGCAGCCAACAGTGATAAATTTTGGCAGGTTTATCGCCCAGTCGCACCGCAAGAGTATTTTTGCCGACTTTGCGATCCTGTTCGATGTCGCGCAGATTGTTGATATTCAACACGGCGGTCGCCAATAAGCCACACGCAGTGGCAACCATCAACACCGGAAAGTCGATACGGTGAATTTGCAGGTAATAACTGCCGCCCACACCGAGCCAGCCGAAAAAGATCAACACCGAAATATCACCCAAACCTAAATAACCGTAGGGTTTGCGCCCGATGGTGTAAGTGATCGACGCCAACACCGCCACCACGCCCAATACCGCAAAAGCGATCAAATCCTGCCAGCTTTCGGTGGCGAGCAAAATCAGCGCCGAGCCGCAGCATAAGGTGGCTAGAATAACTAAAATCAGCCCGGCTTTAAGTTGTTTGGGGCTGATCACCCCATGCTGAATGCCGCGTAGCGGGCCGATGCGGTCGGCAGTGTCAGAGCCTTTGAGGTGATCGCCGTAATCGTTGGCGAAATTGGAGACGACCTGCAATAAAAGTGCGGTCAAAATTGACAGTAACAGAATCGGCAAGCTGAAACTGCCATTCCATTTTGCCAACGCCGATCCGCTGACAATCGATGCTAACGCCAGTGGCAAGGTTTTCGGTCGGGCAGTTTCCAGCCACATTTTTAAAGAGGTCTTATCCATCGTTACTATTTTAATAAAAAATAAAAGTGCGGTTATACGCCACACTAGGGTCTGTTGATGTTTGTTTATAATTTGAGTGGTATTATATGCCAAAATTTTCTCCGTGTTTTGATTTGAGCGGGTATTTTCGTGCTTTTTTAAGAGGAAAAGTCCAGAATGTCAGTGGATTTCGTATTTTCTGCGTTACAACTGCAACCGGTGGCAGTCGCACGCACGCCGTATAATGAAAAATTTGCTGTGCCGCGTCAGCCGGATTTGGTGCCAGACGGCACGGGCATCATTGAGCTGTTGCCGCCCTATAATCAGCCCGAAACGGTACGAGGTTTGGAACAGTTCAGCCATTTATGGCTGATTTTTCAGTTTGATCGCATCGCTGTCGATAAATGGCAGCCCACCGTGCGCCCACCACGTCTGGGCGGCAACCAGCGAGTTGGTGTGTTCGCTTCGCGCGCCACCCACCGCCCAAACCCAATCGGTTTATCCAAAGTGCGGTTGGACGGCATCCAAATAGAGAAGGGTAAAGTGCGGTTACAGGTTGGCGGCATCGACTTAGTCAACGGTACGCCGATTCTGGATATCAAGCCCTATCTTGCCTACGCCGATAGTGAACCAAATGCCGTAAGCGGTTTTGCTCAAACCAAACCCAGCAGCGAGATCCAAGTGCGGTTTGCTCCCGATGTGGAGGCGTTTATACAGCAACAATACGATTATCCGAACCTACAACGTTTTATCCGCCAACTGATTGAACAAGATCCACGCCCGGCTTATCAGCAACAAAGCGGCGATCGCCATTACAGTGAACGGATTTACGGCATCAGCATCTGGCAATTCAACGTCCGTTTTCGTTTTGTGGCAAACAACAGCGCTGAAGTGGTTGCAATTAGTGGTTGCAATTAGTGGTTGCGATTGAAGCAGAAAACCGCACTTTTTAGGTGAAAGTGCGGCTAGAAAAGTGCGATCGACTTTAGTTACCCGGCTTTATAGCTGCATACCGCAATAAAATTCAGCCGCTGTTGTGGGTCATTGAACAGCTTAAACATTTTCTTAAAAGTTGGAAAATTTTGCGGTTTTAAAGCATTACGCACAATGTTGAATGTGCCGGCGACGCCTTCATCATAAATCATGCCGATTGGCGATAATAGCGTCATGCGGTCATGAATTGATTTGCAACGGGAAAAACCACACTCCAGAAATAGATTTTGCCAGTTTGCTTGGCTCAGCGGTGTGACGGTGATGTTAATCGCATGGCGCAGATCTTGGATAATTTCGGGGTCGTCATCGCGGGTCAGCATTACATCATGGGTCAGCAATACGCCACCCGGTTTCAGCACGCGAAAATACTCGCTGATGGCTTTGCGCTTCGCTTCCAGCGGTAGCATGGTCAGCATTGCTTCGTTGATCACCACATCAAAACAGTTGTCGGCAAACGGCAACTTAGTAGCATTGGCGCGTTGGAGGTGGATTTTATGCTGTAAACCGTGGCGCTGAATATTGGCTTCGGCTTTGCTTAATGCTTGTTCGTCTAAATCGACGCCAGTGATTTGGCAGCCGTATTGCTTTGCCAAACCGATTGCGGTGGTTGCCATATTGCACGCCACTTCCAGCACTTGGCAGCCGGAATTGAAGTTGCCGTGTTCAATCAGCCATTCGGTGGCACGTCGCCCGCCTGGACGCAAGCGAGTTTTGCCTAAACGTGCCAAGAAATTGTGCCCGACTTCCTCTTTTTTCATATTCACACCTTCACACTTTTTATTTTTCTGGATTGAGTTTAAAGATATATTTTAAATAACCATTATCATAAAGAAGTGCGCGGGCTTTGACAAATGAAAATTGTTATTATCTTTAAACAATAAAAAACCTTGCAGAGCACGCCCTGCAAGGTTTTTAACATGATAAAGTGCGGTCTTAGCGGGTGCCGTACACCACAATAGTTTTACCGTGTGCCGAGATCAGGTTTTGATCTTCTAGCATTTTTAGAATCCGACCGACGGTTTCGCGCGAGCAGCCGACGATCTGTCCGATTTCCTGACGAGTAATCTTGATTTGCATGCCATCAGGGTGTGTCATGGCTTCTGGCATTCTTGCTAAATTTAGTAGCGTTTGTGCAATGCGTCCGGTCACATCCAAAAACGCTAGATTGCTGACTTGTTTGGAAGTGTGTTGCAAGCGTCTTGCCAGCTGGGTCGAAAGGTACATCAGCACTTCAGGATTGATTTGAATCAGTTGGCGGAATTTTTTATAGGAAATTTCTGCCACCTCGCAAGTGGTCTTGGCACGCACCCAAGCCGTGCGCTCACTTTCTTGTTCAAATAGCCCGATTTCGCCGACAAAATCTCCTTGGTTCAGATATGAAAGAATCATCTCTTTGCCGTCTTCATCTTTAATCGACACCGAAACTGTGCCTTTGATTAAATAATATAACGTTTCGGCTTTTTCACCGGCGTGAATCAAGGTGCTTTTCGACGGATATTTATGGATATGGCAATGAGAAAGAAACCACTCTAATGTTGGATCTGAAGATGTTGGTTTTGTTGCAAATTGATCTTGCATAAATGCCTCTTTTAACGATGTTGCTGTATTCTCAACAATACGGCTTATTGTGCTTGTAAAAATAATTTTTTATCTTTGATATCAATCGACTGATGTAGCTCTGACCATACTAATATGGCATTGCCTGCTTCCAGTTGGCGACGTAGCTGTGTCTTTTTTTGCGCCAATGTCAGCTCGATTGCACCGTAATCGGTTCCCTCACGCAGCACAAAAGATTCCAAGATATTGTCGAGAGTTTCTGCTGCTAATGTTTGCCATGGAATGATCATAGTAACGCTATTTTAATAAGGACGCAAATAACGGCCATTGTTGTTCAAATTCACTGTGGTTGTTGCGACGAAAATTGGTGCGCACGTAGCGTAAAAATTGCCCTTCGCAAAAGGTCACCAGATGAGCGGCGATCACTTTTTCATCAATTTCAAATGCTTTACCGTTGCGTAAGCGCTGCATTTGCAAAATATTGTTGAATTGCAATTCCAGACCGTCGAAAAATTTGACGATCCGTACTTTGAGTGCTGGATCTTCAAACATCAGCGCATGTCCGCTCAGCACTCTGGTCATGCCTGGATTTTTGCGCGCAAAATCCAGAATCATTTGCATAATATTATGAATGCGAGTTACGGTGTCGGTGTCATTTTTTATCGACTGCTTGATGCGGTGTAGCAGATTCTCTTCAATCAGATCGATCAACGCTTCGAACATCTTGGTTTTGCTGGGGTAATAGCGATAAAGTGCGGCTTCGGACACGCCGATCTCTTGTGCCAAACGGGCGGTGGTGATGCGCTCCATGCCTTTCTCGGAATGCAGCATATGCGCAAGCACGGTCAGCACTTGTTTACGCCGCTCTTTTATCGAACGTTTTGCCGATGGGCTATTATTTACAGAATGATTCATGACGCGTTATTGCTTACCGGAGTGCCCGAAACCGCCGCTGCCACGTTCGGTCTGGTCGAATTCGGTGACAACGTTAAATTCCGCCTGCACCACCGGTACAAACACCAGTTGCGCAATGCGATCACCGACCTCTACCGTGAAAGGCGTATTGCCACGATTCCACAATGATACCATTAACGGCCCTTGATAATCGGAGTCGATTAGCCCGACTAAATTGCCCAATACAATGCCATTTTTATGCCCCAAGCCGGAACGAGGCAGGATAACCGCTGCCAGATTGGGGTCGGCAACGTAAATGGATAAACCGGTCGGAATCAATTGGGTTTCGCCGGGCTGCAACGTGATAGCTTGATTCAGCAAAGCACGCAGATCCAAACCGGCAGATCCGGGCGTGGCATAACTTGGCAGTGGAAATTCGTTGCCGATACGTGGATCCAAAACTTTGATGTCGATTTTTTTCATTTTTTTATGTTCTCGTTTTTATGTTGTTATTTTAGCCTTCGCCAGCACGATATTGCTGTACGATCAATGCCGCCAGTTTTTGGCTTAGCGTGTATTTATCACTGAGTGGCAGCTGCTGTTGCCCGCCTTTCCACAGCACAGTTAAGGCGTTGTGCTCACTGTTAAAGCCCTGCCCTTGTAGCGCAACATCGTTGGCACAGATCATATCCAAATTTTTGCGTTGTAGTTTTTTAGCTGCATACTCCAACACTGCTTGAGTTTCGGCAGCGAAGCCGACCACAAACGGACGCTGTACTGATAGCGCTGCGACCGCAGCGATGATATCCGGATTTTTGACTAAGGTTAACACCAGTTGCTCATTGTTATTAGTTTTTTTTAGTTTCTGCTCGGCAACGGTCTGCATCCGATAGTCTGCCACTGCGGCGCAGCCGATCACAATATCTTGCTGTGGCGCCAGGGATAAGGTGACATCGTGCATCTGTTGTGCCGATTCCACATCGTAGCGCCGCACATTTTGTGGCGTTGTCAAATTGACCGGACCGGCAACCAAACTGACTTCAGCGCCTTGTTCGGCAAAGGCACGGGCTAAAGCAAACCCCATTTTACCGGAACTGTGATTACTGATAAAGCGCACCGGATCGATGGCTTCGCGTGTCGGACCCGCGGTAATGGTAACTTTTAAGCCTTTAAATGGCTGCTCACTTGAAAGTGCGGTTTGAATGCAGTTGAAAATTTCATGTGGTTCAGACATACGTCCGGCACCGACATCGCCACAAGCTTGTTCACCGTCATTGGGACCAATCAGTTTCAAGCCGCGTTGTTGCAACAATGATAAATTTTGCTGCACAACCGTTTGGCGATACATCTGTTGGTTCATTGCTGGTGCTAACAAAATTGGCGCTGCGCTGGCGAGACAGATCGTCGTCAACAGATCATTGGCAATGCCGACAGCAAGACGTGCCAGCAAATCGGCAGTGGCAGGGGCAATCACGATACAGTCTGCCCATTTTGCCAATTCAATATGCCCCATTGCTAACTCGGCTTGTGGATCCAGCAGCGAATCCGCCACCGGATGACCGGAAATTGCCTGCAAGGTCAGTGGCGTGACAAAGTGAGTAGCGGCATCGGTCAACACTACTCGCACTTCGGCATGGCTTTTGCGTAACAAGCGGATCAGTTCTATGCTTTTATAGGCAGCAATTCCGCCGCTGATACCGACGACAATGCGTTTTCCGTTTAATTCTGACATGGCGAGGTTCTCAAGTTGTGATTTCCGTTAGTCAATTTGCACTATTTTACTGGAATTTTCTTGCTTGGGCTAGGGCAGCTTGGTTACGGGTTTTACGCACTGGATCGCAAAAATAGTTATCCATCGTTTTCTTCCTCAGTTTAGGCAAGCAAACTGCTGTTCTGCTTATCTTTTAAGAAGAGATTGTGTGTGATGAAGGGTGAAAACAAGGGAAGCTCAGAGGCGCTAACGTTCCATGAACTGATGCCGCGTGAAAAGTTGTTATATTATGGTGCAGCACAATTATCTGACCAAGAGCTGCTGGCGATCTTTTTGCGTACTGGTATTAAAGGTTGCCCAGTGATGGCATTGGCGGCACAGGTGTTGGTGCATTTCGGTTCGCTGCGTGAATTGCTGAATGTGGATCAACAGCAGTTTTGTCAGATGAAAGGGTTGGGGCTGACACAATATATTCAATTGCAGGCGTGCAAAGAGATGACCAAGCGTTATTTGCAGCAAGAATTACAGTGCGAAGTGGTGTTTTCGAATCCGGAAACTGTGCGGCTGTATCTGCAAACTGAATTGGAGGCACGGCAGCGAGAAGTTTTTTTAGTGCTGTTTTTAGACAATCAACATCGTCTGATTAAACAAGAGGAGATGTTTCTCGGCAGTATCAACAGCGCCTATGTGCATCCGCGTGAAATTGTGAAAACCGCACTTGCCTATAATGCCGCGGCTTTAATTTTAGCGCACAACCATCCGTCCGGTATTGCCGAGCCGAGTGAAGCCGATCGTGCAATTACCGATCGGATCCGTTTGGCATGCGATCTGGTCGAAGTGCGGTTACTGGATCATTTTGTTATCGGGCATGGCAGTTATCGCGCGTTCTCTGAGCTGGGTTGGTTATGAGCAGAGCAAAAGATCCACTGGTCGCTGAAAATTGGATTTAATCTGTTTTTATACTTGAGTCACTGCAAAAAAATGGTATAATCCCCCACCTTTAATATTGGCGTGGGTCGGGTTACACACCTGACGAGGTTACCGCAAGGCGGGATCCGAACCACGAAGCTCGAGCTAAATAAGTTTTATTGGAGAATTAACCATGTCTAGAGTCTGTCAAGTAACAGGCAAGCGTCCGGCAGTTGGTAACAACCGTTCGCACGCAATGAATGCGACCAAACGTCGTTTTCTACCGAATTTGCACTCCCATCGTTTTTGGGTTGAAAGTGAAAAAAGATTCGTTACTTTGCGCGTTTCTGCCAAAGGTATGCGGATTATTGATAAAAAAGGTATCGATTCAGTTTTGACTGATTTACGTGCCAAAGGCGAAAAATTTTAAGGATCTGAATTATGGCAAGTAAAGGTGCTCGTGAGAAAATCAAACTGGTTTCTACTGCTGAAACAGGTCATTTCTACACTACGACAAAAAACAAACGTAACATGCCTGAAAAAATGGAGATCAAAAAATACGATCCCGTTGTTCGTAAGCATGTTCTATATAAAGAAGCAAAAATTAAATAATTTTTGTTTTTAATGAAAAAGCCCGATGTGATGTCGGGTTTTTTTATGCCTGCGGTTTAAAGAATTATGGTATGATTTGCGCCATTCGGGGCTTAAATCGCGGTAAGCGTAGGAAGAGAAGATGGGTCAATACAATCAATTAAAAATCGCATGGGCTTGTCGGCGCGGGATGCTGGAGCTGGATTTTATGATTATGCCGTTTTACCAAAACCGGTTTGAGCATCTTTCTGACGCACAAAAGGCGACTTTTGTTGAATTATTGGATTACACCGATCCCGAGTTGTTTCGCTGGCTGATGAAGCAACAATCCGCCCCCACTCCGGCGTTGGACGAAATGGTACGGCTGATTCAAGCGCATTTAAGCAAAAATTAAGAAATAATTAAGATAATTTTTATAAAAATTGAACTTTTAAAAAATTGTGCTCTCTAATTCAGTATACCGACCTACTGTCATTGCAATTGGATTGTTAGCGTAATATGAGGTAAGGAGATTCACTTCTGATGAGTGAACAACTAACAGATCAGGCTCTGGTAGAAAAGGCACAGCAAGGTGATAAAAAAGCATTTAATTTGTTGGTTGCACGTCACCAAAATAAAGTGGCAGGGTTGCTGACCCGTTATGTTTCGGCAAACGATATTCCGGATGTGGTGCAGGAAACTTTTATTAAAGCCTACCGCTCTTTGGAACTGTTTCGTGGCGATAGCGCATTTTATACTTGGCTTTATCGAATTGCCGTCAATACAGCGAAAAATTATCTCACGGCACAAGGGCGGCGCCCACCCAGTGAAGATATTCAGGCTGAAGATGCAGAAACGTATGATGCCGGCGACAGTTTGAGAAATATTGATACGCCAGAAAATTTGATTTTATCGTCGGAATTGAAAAAAATCGTGTTTGAAACGATTGCCGCTCTACCAGAAGAATTAAAAACCTCAATTACATTGAGGGAATTAGAGGGATTGAGTTACGAAGAGATTGCTGAGATTATGGATTGTCCAGTCGGAACGGTACGTTCTCGCATTTTTCGGGCAAGGGAAATTATCGACAGCAAGATTTCACCTCTAATCAACAACGAACGTTAATATTGACGAAACTTAAGTGAACTGAACAGTTGACTAAAAATTGATTAAAAATAGCGGAGTAGATTAAAATGCAAAAAGAGTTGCTTTCAGCTTATCTGGATGGAGAATATCAGAATGATCATCTGCTGGATTCTCTTTGCCAAGATGAAGAACTTCAACAGGCATGGAATCACTACCATCTGGTGCGTACTGTGGTGCGTCAGGAAACAACGGTGCTGCTCGGTACCGATTTTACTGCGAAAATGGCAACACTGATTGACGCAGAGCCAGCACCGCACTTTGCTGCCCAAGCGACAGTTGCTCAACCAACGCCAGCCGAAGTAGAAAAATTACCGTTTATGCAAAAACTCAAAGGTTTGTTTGCGCCGCTGACTCAAGTTGCTGTGGCAGCGACAGTGTGCTTGGTTGCGGTTTTTGGTGTACAGAACTATCTGCAAAGCGACAATGGTGTCCAGGTTGCTGATAATCCGGTGCTGCAAACGCTGCCGTTTACCAATAATATTCAGCAAGTCAGCTATAATGCCCCAAGTCAAGATGTGCCGACTCAGGCGCAGCTTGAACAGCAAAGCAAGCGGATTAACATGATGCTGCAAAATTATGAATTGCAGCGCCGCAGCCACACTCAGCCCTTGAGTGCTGCCGCTAGCCATGAGTAAGCAAATCATAATACGATGATGATATTCACCACCTTTTGGTGGTGAATTTGTTTTATAGTGAATTAAATTAGTTCTAATACTGCGTTGCTGTGCTTTGCCTTAAAACAAATTTAATCCACTCTAGTCGGTTTATGTTGAGACCTTTATGAAGTTATTTAAAACAGCATGGGTTATTTGTGCGACCCTGACTTTTTCTAACGTGTTAAATGCACAACAAAATAGCCAACCCGCACTTCAGTCATTGGGCGAGCCGGTGCAAAATCCGGCATTGCCTGCGACACTGTTGGATACACTGCAACGAATGGCGCAAACATGGCGCCACGGCAATTATGAAATGGCGTTTATCCAAATCTTACCGAATCAGGTTAACAGCTACCAATATCGTCACGTTTTTGCCAATCAGCGCCATTACGCTCAATTGTCCGCTTTAGACGGCGTGCAGCAGGAAGTGGTGCAACGTGATGCTATTATCAGTTATTACGGCAACGGCTATCAGCCGTTCAGTATTAAAGGCCCGTACATTTTGGACAATATTCCCAGTGTGGTTTATGCAGATTACGATAAGCTGAAAAGCTATTATGATTTTGTTGATGCCGGTAAAACCCGTATCGCTGATCGGGTTGCTCAAGTGATTCGGCTGCTGCCGAAAGATGATTTCCGTTACCAGTATGTTTTATGGCTGGATGAGCAGAGTCATCTGTTACTGCGCAGCGATATGTTAGAACGCAACGGCGAATTGTTGGAGCAATTTCGGGTGATTGCGCTGCAACAAGACGCGATTGAATTACAAACGCTGAGCAGTCGCTTAGATCAACTTAATTTACCACCGTTGATTAATGTACAAGGTGATGCGCTGCCGGGTAAACAGCAATGGCGCTTGGCTTGGCTGCCGCCGGGATTCCAACGAATAAAACATGAACACTATCAAACGGAAATTGGCATGTTGGAAAGTGTGATGTTTAGTGACGGGCTTTTCTCTTTCAGCTTATATATCAATCATAACATCGAAGACAAATTAGGCGAGCACTATTGGCAGCAGGCAGGCAATACGATTTACAGCGAGGTGCTGAATAACCGTGAAATCACGTTAATCGGGCAGGTTCCATTGGCGACGGCAAAACGGATTGTCAAAGATCTCAGCTTTGACAGCAACGGACAATAACAATGCTGATTGAAACCGCAGTAGTAGCAGACTACCATAACGGCATCGCCACAGTGCGCTGCGAGACCAAACAAGGGTGTGGCGGTTGTGCGGCGCGTGCCAGTTGTGGCGCAGCGGCACTCTCGGAGCTGAACGGCAGCAAAAACGATGGCAGTTTGTTGTTTGAAATTGCCGTTGCCGAACCGCTGCGGCAGGGCGATTTGATCGAAATTGGCTTGCAAGAAAAATCCATGCTCCTCTCGGCGATGCTGCTGTATATCGTGCCGCTGACCGCACTTTTGCTTTCGACCGTGATCGGCTCGCTGTATTTAGATAACGAACTGATTCTTGCGCTGTTTGTGTTGGCGATGACCGCACTTGCTTTTGTCGGCATCAAAAAAATCGGCGACCGTTTAAGCCGCCATGCGTTGTATCAACCGATTTTTTTGCGTAGATTAAACCGCACTTTTCGTCATGACTTACCTTAATCCGCCTGATACCAAATTTTATTGATATACCACACCACTTCACCGGACGGGGTATTGACCTTGATTTCATCGTCAACCGCTTTGCCGATTAAGGCACGTGCGACCGGCGAATCAATCGAAATCCAGTTTTTGTGCGGATCAAATTCATCACAGCCGACAATCCGATAGTGCTTGTTGTCGCCATCGACATCTTCCAATTCCACCCACGCCCCGAAAAACACTTTGCCCTCTTGTTTCGGGTGATAATCCACGATTTGCAGCACATCCAAGCGTTTGCTTAAAAAGCGCACCCGGCGATCGATTTCACGCAAGCGGCGTTTGCCGTAAATATATTCCGCATTTTCACTGCGATCGCCCAATGCCGCCGCTTCAGAGACCGCCTGCGTCACTTTCGGACGCTCTTCACGCCAGAGAAATTTCAACTCTTGATCCAGCACATTCCAGCCGTTGCGAGTAATGTAGTTTGATTTTGCCATTGTGGATTATGTCATTATTTTATCATGCACCAATCATAGCACAGTTTTAACAGGCTTTTTATCTCGTCGATGAATCCGTAAAAAAAAGGCTAAACTGATAAAAATAATCAAACTACTGGCAAGGTAAATCGGCGTTGTGCGATTAAAATATTGAATAATCCAACCGCCGGATAATGCCGCAATCGGAATAGCAAAATAGGAAATAAGACGGGTTACGGCAATTACACGACTTAAAATAAAAGGTGCGGTCACTTTTTGTCGGTAAGTGAAAAATGTGACTACGATGACCGATTGCACCAATGAAGATAATGCCCAAAATAAGGCATGTGTCACCGCACTTGGCGCAAAAATTAAACTTAAACTACACAAACCTATAGTAAATGAAGCCAAAGAAATAATTGTAATATCTGTAAATTTACCAATAATAATTCCTCCTATTTTTGCACCAATAATTGCGCCAATTCCCATTAAAATAAATAGAAAAGAAGTACTTTGTTCGGTGAGATTAAATTGATAAGAATAGATCCAAATTAAATTTGGAAAAATCAAGCGTATCCCAATATTAATAAAGAAAAACAGTATAGCAATATTGCGTAATTCTGTTTTTTGATAAACATACTGTACGCCCTCATAAAATGCAGTGAAAATGCCTTGCATTGACATTGTTGTCTTTTGCAAGTGTGGTTGATAGATAATCAAGCGGGTTGAAATAAAGGAAATCAGATAACAAAAAGCAATAAATAATAATAAGTTGTTTTTTTCGACACTTAGTAAAATGACCCCTAATAAGGCTGGTGCAATAATTCCCACCAAACTATCAATCATGTCAATATTGGCATTAATGTGTTGTATTTTTTCTTTGGAAAACAGATCGGGAATAATCGCTTGAAAAATTGGGTGGTGAAATGCAGAAAGTGATGAAATTAAGAAACCAAATAACAGCAAAATCGTGATATTTTGTTCAATACCGATAAAAATAAACAGGCATAATGCACAAATCGAACACAGTAATTCACACCACATAATCACTTGTTTTCGGTTGAGCCAATCCCCTAATACACCAGAGAATGGAGTAAGCAACAAGTAAGGCGCAATATTCAGTGCATAATAAATAGAAACCGTTAAAGCTGAACCGGTCAGATCCAGCACCATCAACGGAATTAAAAACGAAGTCAGCCAAAAACCTAAGCTGCTGTGAAAATAAGATAATGTGAGTTTATTCATATAGTTTGCTTTATAATCAATGAGACGTCTAGATTAATCTCAGCAGGTACTTTATTCAAACCGAAACAGTTAAGATAAAAATAAACAATGGAGAAAAAATGGCGATAAATCAAATAGCTATCGCATTAGGCAATAAGATTCGTTTATCGATGCTATTACTTATGCTTGAAGGGCGATATTTTACTGCTAAAGAGCTGGCATACGGTGCGGAGATTCAACCAGCGGCGGCGACGGCACATTTAAAAGTTTTGCTCGATAGCCAATTAATTATCTGTTTTCCGCAGGGGCGGTTCAAATATTTTGCCTTAGCCAATGAAGAAGTCGCACAAATTCTAGAAACCATGCTCTATCTTGCACCAACGATAAAAGTGAAACGAAAATTACCGCAAGAAGAGATGTGCCAAGCACGTTTTTGCTACAATCATCTCGCTGGAAAGTTAGGTGTGGCACTGTATCAACAATTACATGCTTTGCAATATATTCAAAGCCATGTCGACAGCAAAGAGGTGAAAATTACCGCACTTGGCTATAAATGGCTACAGCAAGCCGGAATTTGGCAAACAGAACAGAAAGTCAAACGTAAGATGGCGGTGAAATGTCTTGACTGGAGTGAAAGAACCCCTCACCTCGCCGGGCATTTAGGCACATTGCTAGCCGAATATTTTATTAAACAACAATGGGTAGTGAAGCAAAAAGACAGCCGAATATTAAAAATCACTCTACTTGGCAAAACCGCACTTACACAACAATTTGGAATTAATTGGAATTTTTGAATAAATAATCTTATCTTATCTAAAAATCCGCCCTGGATTATGGACGTAGTAAAATAGCAAAATAATGTAATATTATTTAAAATTAAGTTGAGCGCAATGTATTGTATAACATACAAAAAAACGCTTTCCGTTGTCAGAAAGCTTGTTTTCGGAATAGAATCAAGCGATACTGAAATTGATAGAGGTAATACAGAAGGATAGGGCATATGACGGCAGCCAATTTTAAAGTTGCTACCATTCAAATGGTTTCAACTACAGATATCAATAATAATATCGAGACGATGCAGACACTCGTACGCAAAGCCGCCAAAGCCGGGGCAAAATGGGTGGTTTTGCCGGAATATTGGGCGTTAATGGGCGCGCATGAGCAGGACAAGCTGGCGATCGCCGAAGCTTTTGGCGAGGGCAGATTACAAGTATTATTATCTGAGCTGGCAAAGGCGCTGAACATCGTGTTATTTTCCGGTTCGATTGCGCTGCGCAGCAGTGAAGACAATAAAGTGTTAAATAGTATGTTGGTGTATGGCGAACAGGGCGAACTGCTTTCCCGTTACGACAAAATCCATCTGTTCAGCTATACCGGCATCGGTGAAAAATATTGCGAAGCAGACAGCATTCAAGCCGGTTATCAAGTACCACAACTGAAGATTGGCGATATTGAGGTTGGGCAAGGAATTTGTTATGACCTGCGGTTTCCTGAACTGTTTCGCGCCCAAACTCCGTATGACGTGCTGGTGTTGCCGGCAGCGTTCACATACACCACCGGCAAGGCGCACTGGGAAGTGCTGTTGCGTGCCAGAGCCATCGAAAATCAGTGTTATGTGATTGCCTCGGCACAAGGCGGACGCCATCAAAATGGGCGTACTACATTTGGACAAAGTATGATTATCGACCCTTGGGGGGAGATTATCAGCGGTGTTGGTGAAGGGGAAGGTTTTGCGCTAGCGACCCTTGATTTTCGGCGCTTGGCTGAAGTGCGTTCACAACTGCCGGCACTGGATCACCGTCAGTTATTTATCCGTTCCTAAGGCTCGACGGCAAGCCGCACTTTTACCGTTTTGTCGATAAAAGTGCGGTTTTAGCACAAATCTTTATTAATTGGCTTATTGTTAATGAATCTATACGCTTTTGTAATTATCATTATGTATGCTAATTCGGTGATAAAAAGATTTATTTCAATAGGTATATATGGATAAATAAAGTTTCTAAACAAAGAGAAAAGGACTACTACTAATATAAACTCTTTTATATTTATTCTGCTTGTTAATATTTTCATTATAACTGCCTTGTACCCCATAATTAGAAAAATAATCTTTTGCATATTTTTCAGCGTTGAATTTATATTCCTCAACTCTGTGTTCACCCTTCTTCATCATTAAAGTTATCTTCCGATGATAAACTTGGCTATTGTGTTCTTAAGTAGCAAGCTGATTATTATTGATATTAATTATCACTTCAATGATCTTGTTCACATATTTTCCCTTCTATGATTAAGTTTCTATATATTAACTTATTGTTTTATTTATTTTTTTCTGAATTAAATCTGTGGAATACATAGCATTTAGCCTGTTGATTGTTGCGCTATCAAATGTAAACATAGTGAGTGGCAAGAATATTGGAGCAATCCTCTTTATTAATATCAATCTGATTAAAAAAGACTTTACCTTTTGTTGGTTGTAGTAAACCTGAAATTATTTTTAGTAATGTGGTTTTTCCAAAACCAGAAGGGGCAACAATTGCAACACTTTCTCCATTATTAATTTCAAAAGAAAGATCTATAAAAAGTGGTTTGGAAAATTTATCATACTGAAAGCTAAGATTAGTAATTTTGATAGCTCTTTTAGATTTGTTCCTTTTGCAGAAATATGATAGCGACGACGTAATGAAAATAAATCCGAGCTATCCTGATAATAATTTAATACCATCGCCAAACTAGCTAAGCCATATTCTGCTGATTCTGATATTAAATTTTTCTGAAGACTATAGAATGGTAAAAATATCCATTGATAAAGAGGTCTTTTTTCTAAGAAGACTGTTGCTTCAGCTCGCATACCATCAGTAAATAATAATGTTTTTTTATCATAATCAATTTGCTGTTGTTCGATATTTACAATAACCTTGTAGAGTGGATTATTA
>VDHG01000036.1 GCA_006228005.1 Testudinibacter crocodili | reverse complement strand
TCTATAGCTCAAATTATAAACAAACATCAATAGACCCTAAATTAAGCGCTGAATAATTTTTGCTGGTAAATTGCACGAATAGCAATTAAACTGCTCAATCTGTGTCCGAATAAATTAAAAAAGCACTTTTTTAATAAAAAACGGTTGACGAGCAAGGGCGATATTAGCATAATTAGCCCCGCAAAACCGATGAGGTGAACGCAGAAATAATTGAATGGCTATGTAGCTCAGTTGGTTAGAGCACAACACTCATAATGTTGGGGTCACAGGTTCGAATCCCGTCATAGCCACCATATTTATTTGCGCGGGAATGGCGAAATTGGTAGACGCACCAGATTTAGGTTCTGGCGCCGCGAGGTGTGTGGGTTCAAGTCCCTCTTCCCGCACCATTCATCAGATTTGCAATGTCATAGATTGGGGTATCGCCAAGCGGTAAGGCACTGGGTTTTGATCTCAGCATTCCTAGGTTCGAATCCTAGTACCCCAGCCATTCGACTAATCTATATCAAATAACTGAATTTTTATTTTATTGGGGTATCGCCAAGCGGTAAGGCACTGGGTTTTGATCTCAGCATTCCTAGGTTCGAATCCTAGTACCCCAGCCATTAAACAAAAAATTCAACCCAAATTGCGGAAGTGGCGAAATTGGTAGACGCGCTAGGTTCAGGTCTTAGAGCCTTAACGGGTGTGGGGGTTCAAGTCCCCCCTTCCGCACCATCTTTTCTTGTTTAAATCCTGTAATAGTCTAATTTTTTGTAGCATGTTAAAGACTTATTTATAGAATCCTGCTATTAATTTTACCGAGGTAACGTGATAAATCATCATAATAAGAAACTTACCAACTTGACTTGGTGGGATGTATTAGTCCTTACTATTATTATGTTTTCTATCGCTATTTATAACTCATTAATCATTTATGTTGATTTAGCAGATAAACAAATTGGGGAAGAAATCGAATTCACTAGTAATATGAACTGGGATAACTTGGGTGTTCAGGCTGTATTACTCGCCCTTGCAATGTGTTATCTTCGACTACGCAACTTTAATTTTGCCCAATGGACCATCTCCATTAATTTAAAAGCCATTGTCCAAGGTGTCGGAATTTTCTTAGCCGTTGCGCTAGCCATGGATATGTTCTTTATGGCTTGGTCTTACATCATTCCATTTCCAGTAAGTGAAGAAAGTGTCGACCTATCAAGCGCTTATACAGTGCTGCCTAAGATAGATCTTTCCCTCTTGCTTTATGCTGCATTAAATGGTTTTTATGAAGAAATATTTTTCTTAGGGATTTGCCTAGCCGTTGCTCGACATCAACGATGGTTATTTATTCTATACGCCTTGCTGATTCGCTATGCTTTTCACACCTACCAAGGGCAAGCAGCGGCTGTTGGCATCGCCTTAGTTTTAGGTGGCAGTTATTATTTTCTTTATAAAACCATACGCCCAAAAAATCTCTTCCCTTTCTTTCTAGCACATGCGCTTAGTGATGTATTCGGTGTTGGGATTCTGACTTACATAGCAAGTTTAAATTCCTCTCGCGACTTTGCCTCATAAAATATCTTTGTCAGCAGTCTACAGCGGGTTTTATATCCGCCTATTTTTGGAGCGGTAACAAGTGTTACCAACAAAGTTAAATGGATAACATGATGAAAAACAAGCAAATCCAAGCATATTGGCAACAGTATTGCCAGCGGAATAATATTGTTGCAGAAGCGGAGAGTTGGGCATTTGCTGAAGAGTATGCCGATTATCTTTTAGCTTTAGTGATGGCCGGACAGAAAACGGCGACTTGTGATGCCAAAGCAAGTTATCTTCATGATCGAGAACCGCTTCCTCGTGTCGGAGAATTTAAGATTATTTTGGATAGTCGGCAGCAGCCGGGGGCCATTATTAAGTTATCTTCTGTGGAAGAACTGCCGATGAATCAAGTTTCTGAAGCTTTTGCGTTAGCTGAAGGCGAGGGGGATTATGCCACTTGGTATCGAGTGCACCAAGACTATTTCACTGGCAGTTTATCGGAGATAGGAATAACTTTCAGTGACGATTTAACGTTGGTTTGTGAGCAATTTGAAGTCTTGGATCTTGCTCCGCTAAGCTATCAACAATGGCTTGATTTTGCACAGAGAACGCTGACAGTAAGTGAGAGTGCGAAGTTGGATAGCCAGTTATTACTGCAACATCTCAGCGGAAAAAGTCGCTCCTTTATATTGGCATTTGGAGAAACCCTGTTAAGCATGGCTGAAATTCAGCAATTGACCGCACTTTTATTGCGTCGTTTACAAGGTGAGCCGATGGCGTATATTTTAGGTGAAAGGGAATTTTGGAATTTAACGCTAAAAGTTTCGGAACATACTTTGATTCCCCGCCCTGATACCGAGATATTAGTAGAGCAAGCCTTAGCACTTGCCGCTGAACGGATTACACAAAGTGCGGTCAAAGCGTATCATATTTTAGATTTAGGCACCGGCACCGGCGCAATCGCTTTGGCACTGGCAAAAACATTGCAGCAGCAATTTAGCCGACATTGCAATATTCATGTGACAGGGTTGGATAAAATTCCACAAGCCATTGAGCTGGCAAAAGAGAATCAAAGGTTGAATGGTGTTGAAAATGTCACATTTTTGGTAAGTGACTGGTTCAGTGAACTCGCGCCGGAATCGCAGTTTGATATGATTGTCGGCAATCCGCCGTATATCGATCAAGCCGATCCGCACTTGGCACGAGGCGATGTACGTTTTGAACCGCTGACGGCGTTGGTTGCTGAGCAGCAAGGATTAGCGGATTTAAATCGGATTATTCAACAAGCAAAACCGTATTTACAACCCAGAGGTTGGCTATTGCTGGAACACGGTTGGCAGCAAGGGCAACAAGTGCGGTCGTTATTTGCAAAAAATGGTTGGCAACAGGTTGAAACTGTGAAAGATTACGCTGATAATGACCGAGTGACTTTGGCGCAATTGGTGTAGTGCTATCAAATAGGAAGCGAAATGATAATACTGGATGAGGAAGAGCGAACTTTACAAAAAGCTTTGATGGTGAGAATGGTCGAGCTTTATAAGGTGGTGAATGAAAACCCAAAAAGCAGCAGTATTTGGGGGCGCTTGGGACATATGGTGCGTAAAGTTCATCTAATGATTGATAAAACCCAAGATGCTAAAATGCAAATTCATCAACTCCTGCAATTGGTGTATGGTGAATGGGGATTTCACTGCAATCCCAATAATCACTTTGCCGCCGATGCAATGCTGATTGATCAATTGCTAGAGAAACAAAGCGGTACGGCTTCTAGCTTGAGTGCTTTGGTTTTATATTTGGCGGAGAGCTTGAATTTACCGTTGTTTCCGGTGAATTTTCCAACACAAGTGCTACTACGCGCCGATGTGAACAATGAAACTGCCTTTATTAATCCTTGGGATGGAGAATATATTTTCCACGACACTTTGGATAAGTGGATTGAAGGCTATGTCGGCTTTGGGCTATCTTCCTACAGTGATGAATTAGAAAAAGGCGACGCCGAGATTTTGCAGGAACATTTTGTGCAAAATTTGAAAAATGCTTTGATTCGTGAAGGGCGTGGCAGCGAGGCATTACGGCTAATTGAGTGGTGTCTGCGCCGTCAACCAAATAACCCGTACGAGATTCGTGATCGTGGCTTGGTGCTGGCAAGCATGGATTGTTACCATGCGGCGCTAGTAGATTTTGACTATTTTATCGAGCAATGTCCGGACGATCCGACTTCCGATTTATTGCGTGACCAATTACTTGGCGGCATGGTGCAGGAATATTCGATTCACTAGCAGCCTGTTGCCGTTGTTTGACGTATTGAATCTCTCAATACGCTAGCGTTTTAACCCAGTGAGTGACCTATGTTAAAAATTGTGCATTTAGACAGCAGTTCTTTACCGAAACACATTCCGATTCCGCGTCCGAATATTGAACATCAGTGGATCGCTTATGAGGCGACCGATCCGCAGCAAACGTTAGAACGTTTGCAGGGCGCTGATGTTGCCGTGACCAATAAAGTGGTGATCGACAAAACCTTGATGCAGCAATTACCCAAGCTAAAACTGATTGCCGTCACCGCTACCGGCACCAATAATGTCGATTTGGATGCAGCACAGGAGCTGGGAATTATCGTCAAAAATGTCGCCGGTTATTCGTCGGTATGCGTGCCGGAACATGTGATCGGCATGATTTTTGCCCTCAAACACAGCTTAATGGGCTGGTATCGCGATCAACTGACGGATCGTTGGGTAGATAATAAACAATTTTGCTACTTTGATTATCCGCTCACCGACGTGCGCAACTCAGTGATCGGTATTTTTGGCAAAGGCAATCTGGGCAGCGAAGTAGGACGTTTGGCAACGGCGGTCGGCATGCAAGTGCTGTACGCCGAACATAAAGACGCAGCCACTTGTCGCGACGGTTATACGCCGTTCAACGACGTGTTGGCGCAAGCAGATTTTGTCAGCTTGCATTGTCCGCTCACCCCGACCACACAAAATTTAATTAACGCAGAAACCTTGGCATTAATGAAAAAAGGGGCGTTTTTAATCAACACCGGGCGCGGACCGCTAGTGGACGAAAATGCCTTGGTGGCGGCGTTAAAGAGCGGTCATTTGGGTGGTGCGGCGATTGATGTGATGATCAAAGAGCCGCCGGAAAAAGGCAATGTGGTGATGGAAGCGGCAAAAGTGTTGCCAAATCTGCTGGTGACTCCGCATATTGCCTGGGCAGCAGATTCCGCCGTTGAAATTCTGGTTGGCAAAGTGCGCGATAATATCGAACAATTTGCCGCGAGTTTGAAATAAGCAATGGTGAGATTCCGTTCTGTACCGCTGTTTATTGCGTGGCGCTATTGGCGATCCAAAAGTGCGGATCGTTTCGGGCGTGTGGTTACTTGGCTTGGCAGTATCGGCATTGTGCTGGGCGTGATGGCGCTGGTGATTGTGCTGTCGGTGATGAACGGCTTGCAGCAACAACAAAAAGACAACGTGCTCAGCACTTTGCCGCATGCGGTGATTCAGCCTTTGGACCGCAACTTGGCGGCGGATTTCAGATTCAGCCAGTTGCCGCCGTTTGTGCAAAGTGCGGTTGGGATCAACAACAGCGACGTGATTTTGCAAAGCGCAACCGGCATTGGTGCAGCACGGATTATCGGCGTATTCGATTCATCGGACGATCCGGCTTTGGCGTGGGACGAGTTGGATTTGCCGCAACTGCTTGCGCCGAGTGATTACCATATTTTGATCGGTGCGGCGTTGGCAAACGAACTGAAGTTGCAAGTCGGTGACAAAGTGCGCGTGATGTTAGCGGCGAACAGCCAATACACCCCGTTCGGACGGGTGCCAGTGCAGCGCTTGTTCAGTGTTGCTGCGGTTCTCCATGGGGACAGCAGCAGCGATCAACGCCAAGTGTATGCCAATATCCAAGATGTCGGGCGCTTACTGCGCATTCCGCCGAATGAAGTGCAGGGCGTGCGCCTGTTTCTCGATGATCCGTTTAAAATTACCGAACTACCAGATTATTTTCCACCAAGCGAATGGAAAATCGCCGACTGGCGTGAACAGAAAGGTGAATTTTTCCAAGCCGTGGCGATGGAAAAAAATATGATGGGCTTGCTGATCGGGCTGATTATTGTGGTGGCGATTGCCAATATCGTGACTTCATTGAGTTTGATGGTGCTGGATAAACAGGGCGAAATTGCAATTTTGCAAACCCAAGGCATGAAAAAACGCCAAGTGATGCAGATTTTTATTTTTCAGGGCTTGCTGGTTGGCGTCATTGGCACTTGGCTTGGCTGCGGCTTGGGTTGGTTGCTGGCGGAATATATCAATCCGATTATCGGCGTGTTTAACCCAAGTGCAGTTGCTTTGCCGGTGCTGTTTGACGGCACGCAGCTGGCACTGATAGTGATCGCCACCTTGGGTTTAACCTTGCTTTCCACCCTTTATCCGGCTTATCGTGCAGCCAAAATTGAGCCAGCGGATGCGCTACGCTACGAATGATTGAGAGACGTTATGAACGAAATTTCGCAAACCGCACTTTTGGCGTGCCACGCCTTGAATAAGTCTTACCAAGAGGGTGATAACACAACGCAGGTGCTGAAAAATGTCAGTTTTTCAATGCAGAACCGCGAATTGGTGGCGATTGTCGGCAGTTCTGGCTCGGGCAAGAGTACACTGCTGCATTTGTTGGGCGGTTTAGATCGTGCCGACAGCGGTGAGGTGCTGTTGAACGGCGCAAACGTATTTGATCTTGCCGCCAATAAACTGGCGGAATTGCGCAACCGTTATTTAGGCTTTGTGTATCAATTTCATCATTTAATGGCGGATTTTACCGCACTTGAGAACGTGATGATGCCGTTGCTGATCGGCAAACAGAACAAGAGCGAAGCCAAAGATCGTGCCGAACAGATGTTAACTGCGGTCGGGTTGTCGCACCGCACTTCACACCGCCCGTCGGCACTGTCCGGCGGCGAACGGCAGCGGGTGGCGATTGCGCGGGCGTTGGTTAATCGTCCGGCATTGGTGCTCGCTGATGAGCCGACCGGCAATCTGGATCGCAAAACCACCGAAAGCATTTTTGAACTGATTCAACAACTGAACCAAGAACAGCAGATTGGTTTTTTATTGGTGACCCACGATATGAACCTCGCCAACAAACTGTCGCGCCGTATGGTGATGCAAGACGGCGTATTACGTGCCGACGTGCCGTAAGGATAGCGCAGCATGAATACTCCGTTTTTTATTGCCTGGCGTTATCAGCGTGGCAAACAAAACAACCGCTTAGTTAGTCTGATTTCGGCATTTTCTACGCTTGGGATTGCGCTGGGCGTGGCAGTGCTAATCATCGGCTTGAGCGCCATGAACGGTTTTGAGCGTGAACTGCGCCAGCGCGTATTGGCGGTGGTGCCGAATATTGAAATCAATGCTTATCAAGTGGCGGCCCAACCGAGCGAAATCCAAGACTGGCAAAATTTGGCACAACGTTTGGCTTCGCAGCCGATTGTGAAAGGGATAGCACCTTATGTCGGTTTCACTGCGTTGATTGAAAATGGCAGCCGCTTGAAAGTAGCGCAACTGCGTGGGGTGGACAAAACGTTGCAAGATGGTGTGAGCGCCATGGGGCAGTTTGTGCAGGATAATCGTTGGACAGAGTTCGGTGCACAATCGGGCTTGATTCTTGGTGCAGGTATTGCACGCGAATTGGATGTGAAGGTTGGCGATAGCGTGTCGTTGTTGCTTTCACAGGTCAGCGATAATATGGCGAACAGCCAGCCAAAACGGTTTCGCTTGCCAATCAGCGGTATTTTGCGTCTGGATGGACAACTGGATCATAGCTTTGCACTGTTGCCGATTGAAATCGCGCGGGACTATTTAGGCATGACCGCACAGCAGGCAAGCGGAATTGAAATCGCGCTGCACGATCCGTTTCAGGTTAATCAAATGGACTACAGCGGTCTGATTGACTATCCGCAGCAGCTGACTGCCACCAGTTGGCTTGGCAAATTCGGCTACATGTACCGTGATATTCAGATGATCCGCACGGTGATGTATATTGCGATGGTGCTGGTGATCGGTGTAGCGTGTTTTAATATCGTTTCCACCCTGATTATGGCAGTGAAAGACAAGCAGGGCGATATTGCAATTATGCGCACGCTGGGCGCCAATAACGGCTTTATCCGCCGTATTTTTATCAGTTATGGCTTGTTGTCGGGCATGAAAGGCTGCCTGATCGGGATTGTACTTGGGGTGTTGTTAGCATTGAATTTGACCGATATTATCAAGGCAATTGAAGCAATATTGCACACCCAAATTTTATCTGATGGCATCTATTTTATTGATTTTCTGCCAAGTGAGTTACATTGGACAGATATCGGATTGGTTTTGTTGTCAGCGCTGATTTTAAGCCTGCTCGCCAGTCTGTACCCAGCGGCACGGGCGGCGAAATTACAGCCGGCTGCGGTATTAAGCAGTTATTGATAAAATGTATCAATGAACTAGTTTACTAGTACAAAAAGACATGTTAAACTCGCACCAGATTTTTAATTAATTTAGGACAAAAAATGTATCAGAACGATGACTTACGTATTGCCAATATTCAACAGCTGCTGCCGCCGGTGGCGTTATTGGAAAAATATCCTGCCAGTGATATTGCGGTGAAAACCGTAGAATCGACCCGTAAAAAAGCGCATGAGATTATTCACGGCAATGATGACCGCTTATTGGTGGTGATCGGGCCTTGTTCGATTCATGATCCGCAAGCGGCCCTGGAATATGCGAAAAAAATTAAGCAAATGCGCGCCGAATTGGCTGGCGAATTGGAAATCATCATGCGGGTCTATTTTGAAAAACCGCGCACCACTGTCGGCTGGAAAGGCTTGATTAATGATCCGTATCTAAATGACAGCTACCAAATTAATGACGGTTTACGGATTGGACGCAAGGTGTTGTCGGATATCAACGATCTAGGTGTACCCGCAGCCGGTGAATTTTTGGATATGATCACGCCGCAATATGTGGCAGATTTCATGAGTTGGGGCGCAATCGGTGCGCGCACCACCGAATCACAAGTGCATCGTGAACTGGCTTCCGGTTTGTCTTGTGGCGTTGGTTTCAAAAATGCGACTAACGGCAGCGTGCGTGTGGCGCTGGATGCGATTGGCGCGGCAGAAGCACCGCACAATTTCTTGTCGGTCACCAAGTTCGGGCATTCGGCAATTGTGACCACCAAAGGCAATGATGATTGCCATATTATCCTGCGTGGTGGCGATAATAATACCAACTATGATGCTGAATCCGTAGCAAAAGTGTGTGCTGCGTTAGCCAAAGCAGGCAAAAAAGCGCATGTGATGGTAGATTTCAGTCATGCCAACAGCCACAAGAAATTCAAGGAACAGTTGGATGTTTCTGCCGATGTTTGTCATCAAATTGCCAACGGTTCAACACAAATTTTCGGGGTGATGATTGAAAGCCATTTGGTGGAAGGGCGTCAAGATTTAGCCGTCGGTAAAGCGCTGGTTTACGGACAAAGCATTACCGACAGCTGTTTGGGTTGGGCGGATAGTGAGCAGGTTTTACGCGATCTGGCAAGTGCGGTCAAAGCACGCCGTTCCGGGAAATAATCGTGCAATAACATCATGATAAAATAGTGTGATCCACTTCAAAAGAGCGGTTAATCAATGAGATTAAACCGCTCTTTTTGTATAAAATAAAAATGAACCAACGTTCATTTTAGTAGTCCAACGTAGTGCAGCATGCAAATTAATAAGATAAAAATTAATAAAATAAACTAGCGAAATTTGTAGGAGCTATTATGCAGATCAGAGTATTTCAACGCTACAATCCTTTCCAAATTGCCCGTTACGTCAAAATCCTGTTTTCTGGTACTTTTTTTATTCAAGGCATCGGTCTGTTTGAATTTCAGCAAGGCAAAATCGTACTGCCTAAAGTGAAAAATTTACGCAAATTCGGTGTGATGTCAGAAGTTAACCGACATATTAAACATCTGCAACAAGAAGCTTTGGCAACTTAACCTGTTTTAGCTGAAGTCAGAAACCCGTTACTCTGTTAGCGGGTTTTTTGTTATCAGCAGGACGGCACACTTAATTTTAACGTGACGTGGTTGTTACGAAGAAAGAACAGTGCGATATTGATGAAATACTAGGCAATATTATTGATTATACTTATTCAGTTGTGAGTGCTATTAAATTATCTGATGATTTGTATGAAAAAATTGATCTCATCGCTTTTACGTCCCTTGGGATTGGGCGCTCACGAAATGCTGGAATAAGAGAAACTTTTTGCCGTGGTTAGCGTATTATTTATGAGATAATTGATGATGGAGTATATATTACAACGATTATCCATAGTCGGCGATTGTACCCTATGACTGAGTTCCCCAACGTCTTGATAAACAATTGAAGTGTAGCAACTGCATTCTATATTTTGGAAATGCAGTTGCTGCATTGTTTTAGTGCTTAGCAAAAATCACTTCACTTCGCGAAACATAATCTCCGCCGGAATCACATTGCCTTGCCAGTATAGTTGGCTGGCGACGCTTTCCGCCAGTTGTAGGAAATATTGGCTGATTTCGTGCTGCGGTGCAGCAACGACTGTTGGCGTGCCGCGATCCAAATCTTCACGCAGACGGATATGCAACGGAATTTGCCCCAGCACCGAAATATTATATTTTTCTGCCACTTTTTGCGCACCGCCAGTACCGAAGATCGCTTCGTGCTGACCGCATTTGGCGCAAATATGTACGCTCATATTTTCAACAATGCCAAGCACCGGCACGGAAACCTTCTCAAACATCGCGATGCCTTTGACCGCATCCAGCAACGCAATGTCTTGTGGCGTGGTCACCACAATCGCACCGGTGACCGGAATTTGCTGCGACAGTGTCAGTTGAATATCGCCAGTGCCCGGTGGCATATCGATTACCAGGTAATCCAGATCTGGCCACCAGGTTTCTTGTAATAACTGGCTGAGTGCGCTGCTTGCCATCGGACCGCGCCAGATTGTGGCATTGTCAGGCGGCATTAAAAAACCGATCGAGTTGGCGCTGATACCGTGCGCTTCAATCGCTACCATATGCTTGTTATCCGGTGACGTCGGACGTTGATCGGCTGCGCCTAACATATGCGGAATAGATGGACCGTATACGTCAGCATCTAAAATTCCAACCCGTGCGCCTTGCGCTTTCAGCGCCAATGCTAGGTTGACCGCCGTAGTTGACTTGCCTACGCCGCCTTTACCGGAGGTGACTGCAATAATATTTTTCACACCGTTGACTGCTGGGTGATTGTTGGCACGCTTCAAGGTGGCAATTTGATAATTCAGTTGCCAACGGATCTGTTTGGCGCCGCTGATTTGCAATAAATCCGCTTCAAGTGCGGTTTTCAAACGTTCAAAACCACTTTTCCAGGCAAATGGCAGGGTCAGCTCAAGGCGTAGCGTGCTGCCGCCCAGTTCGATTTTTTTCAGGGCTTTCAGCTCGATCAGATTTTTTTGTAAAGTAGGATCGCTAAAGTTTGCAACCAGTTGTTCAACCTGATTTTTTTGCGTATCGCTTAATGTTGTCGCAGAGGAAAAGAGCTCCATGATAATTCCTTTATTTTTAGAGGGTTATATCAAATTTCAAGTAACATTCGTCTTGGCTATTTAAACATGCTTAAAGCGTGCTGTTAAGTGCTATTTGCTGAAATTATATAATTCGGGTATAACCGTGTCGGTATTTTTGCATAAACTGGCAAAATCGGAACGTTATAGTCTGTAATTAATCGGTTAAGTGCGGTTCGTAACTGGCAAAAGTGCGGTTGTTGAGGTAAGATTAGGCACTATTTTTTCATTTTTTATTGATGGATTTACTTGAAACCGCAATCGGTTTCCTGAACGTTTTATTACAAGGATTTCAAACCTATTATGCCAAACTCAGCCCGCAAAATTTTAGTGACCTGCGCCCTGCCTTACGCCAATGGTCCGATTCACTTAGGTCATTTATTGGAACATATCCAAGCAGATATTTGGGTGCGTTTTCAGCGGATGCGTGGGCATGAAATCCATTTCGTCTGTGCCGACGATGCGCACGGCACGCCGATTATGCTGAAAGCGGATCAAATGGGGATTACGCCGGAAGCCTTGATTGCGCAGGTGAAAAGCGAACATTGCGCCGATTTTGACGGGTTTAATATCAGTTTTGATAATTATCATTCGACCCACAGCGAAGAAAACCGCACATTGTCCGAAGCGATCTACACCAAGTTGAAAAGCAACGGTTTTATTAAAAGCCGCACTATTTCGCAACTGTATGACCCTGAAAAAGGTATGTTCTTGCCGGATCGTTTCGTGAAAGGAACTTGTCCGAAATGTAAATCGGAAGATCAATATGGCGATAACTGTGAGGTCTGCTCAGCGACCTACAGCCCAACTGAGCTGATTAATCCGCGTTCGGTAGTGTCTGGCGCTACACCGGTGATGAAAGAATCGGAACATTTTTTCTTTGATTTACCGAGTTTTGAAGCGATGCTAAAAGGCTGGATTTACTCCGGTTCGTTACAACAGGAAGTAGCGAACAAAATGCAGGAGTGGTTTGAAGCCGGTTTGCAGCAATGGGACATCACCCGTGATGCGCCATATTTCGGTTTTGAAATTCCGGATGCACCGGGCAAATATTTCTACGTTTGGCTCGATGCGCCGATCGGTTATATGGCATCATTCAAAAATCTGTGCGATCGCCAAGGCCTGAATTTCGACGAGTTTTGGCAAAAGGACAGCACAACGGAGCTGTACCATTTTATCGGTAAAGATATTATGTATTTCCACAGCCTGTTCTGGCCGGCAATGCTGGAAGGCAGTGATTATCGTAAGCCAAATAATATTTTTGTGCACGGCTATGTGACGGTGAACGGCGAAAAAATGTCGAAATCGCGCGGCACGTTCATACAAGCCGCAACTTATCTCAAACTACTCGACCCGGAATATTTGCGTTACTACTATGCAGCGAAGCTGAGTCATCGCATTGATGACTTGGACTTGAACCTGCAAGATTTCGTACAACGAGTGAATGCGGATATCGTCAATAAAGTGGTGAATTTAGCGTCACGCAATGCCGGGTTCATCCAAAAACGCTTTGACGGCAAACTGGCGGCAACGCTGGAAAATCCTGAATTACTGGCGGAGTTCAGCCAAGCGTCGGAAACGATTGCGAACTATTTTGAACACCGTGAATACGGCAAAGCGATCCGCGAGATCATGGCGTTGGCAGATAAAGCCAACAAATATGTGGACGACAAAGCGCCTTGGGTGATTGCTAAACAAGAGGGCAAAGATCAGGAATTGCATCAGGTCTGTTCGATGGGGATTGAGATGTTCCGCATTTTAATGGGCTATTTGAAACCGGTGTTGCCGAAATTGGCGGAGCGTAGCGAAGCGTTTTTACAAACTGAATTGACATGGAATAGCTTATCCACGCCATTGCTGGCACACCAAATCGCACCATTCAAAGCGTTGTTCAGCCGTTTGGATAATAAGCAAATTGACGAATTAGTGGAGCTATCGAAAGTGGAAAATGCGCAACTTGCACCGCCGACAGTAGAGAAAGCAACGGAAAAATCTGAATATGAACCGATTGCCGAGGCCATTTCAATTGACGATTTCGCCAAAATCGATCTGCGGGTCGCCAAAATTGTCAAAGCAGAAGCTGTGCCGGAAGCCAACAAATTGGTGAAACTGACTTTGGATATCGGCAGTGAAACCCGCCAAGTGTTTGCCGGGATCAAATCGGCCTATAAACCGGAAGATCTGGAAGGGCGTTTGACCGTGATGGTGGCGAATCTTGCACCGCGCAAAATGAAATTCGGTGTCTCCGAAGGCATGGTGTTGGCTGCCGGACCGGGTGGCAGCGATTTATTTGTGCTGACCCCTGATGACGGCGCCCAACCTGGAATGCGAGTGAAGTAATTGCTAGACCGCACTTTTGCTTGAAAGTGCGGTTTTGTTTTTAATGTTATACTTGCTGTAATCAAGGAAGAACAATGAAACTGGATGAAATTGCTAAATTAGCTGGGGTATCACGAACCACTGCCAGCTATGTTATCAACGGCAAAGCCAAACAATTTCGGGTTAGCGATCGCACCATTGATAAAGTGATGGCGGTGGTGAATGCGCATAATTTCAAACCGAATCCAGTGGCAGCTAGCTTACGTGCCGGACATACCAATACCATCGGACTGATTGTGCCGGATCTGGAAAATATCAGCTATGCTAAAATTGCGATGCGCTTTGAAGCTTTGTGTCGCCATGCCGGTTACCAACTGTTTATCTCTTGTTCGAACGATGACGCTGAAAACGAAAAAGCCTGTGCGATACAGCTTTTGGCAAGAAAAATTGATGCGTTGGTGGTTTCGACCGCACTTTCGACGAGTGATGATTTTTATCAACGGGTCAAAAATATACCGATTATCGGATTTGACCGTAAAGCCAATAATTTAAATAATATTAATATCTTATATCACGATCAGGAAGACAGTCGCCATTTGGCTGCACAGCTGCTGCAAAGCAGCCAACCGCAATCTATTCTCTATTTTGGTGCGCAGCGGCATTTTCCGATCAGTCAAGAACGGGAACTGGGTTTCCGCCAAGTGTTGCAGCAGCATACGTTGAACACTGAGTATTTATACGCACCGCACTTTAGCCGCGAATCGGCGATGCAAGTGTTTGGCGAATGGTTGCAACACAACTGTCTGCCGGATGTGATTTTTATTACCTCGCTTACCTTGCTACAAGGCGTATTTCAAGTGCTGCTACAGCAGCAGGGGCGGATCCCGCCACAGTTGACGATTGCGACTTTTGGTGATCAGCAGATGTTGGAGCTGCTGCCGAATCCAGTGATTAGTGCGGTTCAACCTTACCAAAAAATTGCCGAAAGTTTACTCAATGCAGTACAACAAACGACAGCGAAAAAGAAAAAGAGCGCTTTGAATTATCCGGTCTGGATTGAGCGTGAGATTTTTATTAAAACGGCATAATGTATATTTTTATGAATTTAAAGGCATAAATCACATTTTTTCATGCTTTTTGCTTGGCGATCAATCGATAAGAATTTAGAATAGATCGTTAAAACAATGCTTGTTTACAAAACAAACAAAAGTGCGGTCAACGATTAACATAATATCACTGTGATCGATAAATTTGGTTAATCAGATCCGCAATAAAAATTGTCGGCAAAAAGTGGTACCGACGTTTTGTTCATCAGATATAAAAATATCAACAATCAATAATTTAGGTCTTATATGAAGAAAATCGCGACGGTCTTGGTAATGGCATGGTTATGTAATGCTGGCGTTTCACAAGCCCAGCAGACCCCACTTTTTGAAAAATGGTCAACCTATACATCGCCGTTTTTGAATGCCACAGATTTGGATAAAAATTTGTCGCAAGTCATTTTTTATCGTGAAGCTGGTACCATCAACGGCCCTGCAGTGAATGTGTATGTTGACGGTGATTACCACACCTCACTGCAAGAAAACCAATATAAAGCGGTTTCATTATGTGCGCAAACGCACTTATTCAGCACGGCTTTCAGCAGCAGTGATAATCGGCAAATTAAAAGAGATAAAGGCGTTTATTATACCATTCCGTCGCAGCAGAGCAGTTTTATTAAAGTAGTATCCAATCTAAACGGAGAGCCGGAATTCCAACGGGTTGAGGCTGAAAGCGGTGAACAAGCAATTCGCAGTATGCCAACGCAGAAACAAACTCTTTCGCGGGTGATTGCACCGCACCACTGTAAAGAAAAAACGGTATTACAAAATTTTTCTTTGTCGGCACGCACTTTGTTTCAAACCAATAAAGCTGATTTGGCTGGGATGTATCCGGATGGAAAAAGTGAAATTAAAGCGCTGGCGGCAGATCTTAAGCGCTTAGATCAGCGCCACATCAGCCATATTGTCATCAGCGGACATAGCGCACCGGGTGAGAGCAAAGCCGCTAGTAAAAAGCTCTCGGCAGATCGCGCTAAAACCGTGTTGAGTTTGTTACAACAGCAAGGTGTACATTTCCCGATGGAAGTGATGGGTTACAGCTCTGAGCAATTGGTTGCCAAAGATTGTGCCAAACGAAATCCGAGCGATGCCAAAATGCGTGAAGCCTGCGATCAAGCGAATCGTCGAGTGGAAGTGACGGTTTATTCGATTCAATAAGGTTTAAAAATACCAAGAGAATCTCCCTTTTTCTGTATGTGATGACAAATTTGAATAACATACCGAGAAAGGGAGATTTTTGATTATAGAGGATTTATTTTTGTATGTTTACCACCAAAACCAGCCACTTTTTTGCCTGTTTGGATCGGCTGAAGCTGATCCAGCGCTGGTCGCTGATGCGAAATATCGATAAAGAGAATTTAGCGGAGCACAGTTTGCAGGTTGCATTTGTTGCGCATGCCCTTGCCGTGATTAAAAATAGATTTTTCGACGGCAAGGTGAATGCGGAGCGGATTGCATTGATTGCGATGTATCACGACAGCAGTGAAATTTTTACCGGTGATTTACCGACCCCGGTTAAATATTTTAATCAAGAGATCACTCAGGCCTACAAACAGATTGAAAGTGCAGCAGAAAAACATCTGCTGTCATTATTGCCGACTGAGTTGCAAGCGGATTTTGCACCGTTGCTATGTGCGGAATTGATTGATAAACAAGATAAACATATTGTGAAACAAGCTGACCTCCTTTGCGCTTATATCAAAGCCCGCACGGAATTGGAACACGGCAATCAAGAATTCGTACCGGCGCTGAAACGCTTACAAAGTTTGATGAGTGAGTGGAAAAGTGATGAAATGGAATATTTTTTAACCGTATTCGTACCGAGCTTTGGACGCGCATTGGACGAACTGACATGGTAATAGTGGCAAAGTGCGGTTTAACTGATTCGATGAAAAATACGGTGTGCAGCTAGATTAAGGAAAGCTATGACGATTCAAATTCAAAAAGCGTGGAAACAGCGTTATATCGATGATCCAAAACGCGAACACGATCATCGTTCGCCGTTTCAGCGTGATCGCGGACGAATTCTGCACTCGGCGGCATTTCGTTGTCTGCAAGCAAAAACCCAGATTCATGCTGTCGGCGAAAATGATTTTTATCGCACTCGCTTGACTCACTCGCTGGAAGTGGCACAAATTGGCAGCAGTCTGGCGGCGCAGTTGGGGTTGGTCGAACCGTTTCAAGCCCTTGCTGTTGAGTTAAACTGTGCCGAAAGCACGTTGCAAAAAGCGCTGAAACCGCTGTTGCCACCAATCAGTTTGATCGAAACACTGTGTTTTGCCCACGACATCGGGCATCCGCCATTCGGACACGGCGGTGAAGTAGCACTGAATTATATGATGGCACAACATGGTGGTTTTGAGGGCAATGCGCAAACCTTTCGTTTGATCACTAAATTGGAGCCTTACACCGAAAAAGCCGGCATGAATCTGACACGCCGTGCGATTTTAGGGGTGGTGAAATATCCTGCAATTTTGGATCAGGCGTCGCCGCAATATGCTGAGCTAGCAACGGCACCGCACTTAGATGATCCACGTTATATCAATATGCGTAGCTGGAAACCGGGTAAGGGATTGTTTCGTGATGATTTGGCGGTATTCGATTGGTTGCTTGCTCCATTAACTGCAGCCGATAAACAGGCGTTTTGCCGTTTTCAGCAGCCACGAAAGACTGCAGAAGATAGCTTAAAAACCGTCTATAAATCATTAGATTGCAGCATTATGGAACTTGCCGACGACATCGCTTATGCGGTGCATGATTTGGAAGATGCGATCGTGGTCGGCATGGTCAGCTTGCAGCAATGGCAGCAGGCGCATCAGCAGTTGAGCGCTTGCCAATCATTATGGATTCGACAAAATATCGATCAATTGAGCGAGAAACTGTTCTCCGAACACCACTATCAACGTAAAAATGCGATTGGAGCATTGGTGAACTATTTTATCACGTCGGCACGTTGGAAACTGAACCACAATTTGGAAGAACCTCTGCTGCGCTATAATGCCGAGCTACCGTCAGAAGTGGAACAGGTGCTGGCGATACTGAAAAAATTTGTGTGGCAAAATGTGATTTGCCATGTGGATACTCAACGGATTGAATACAAAGGGCAGCGGATTTTGTCTGAACTATTTCGCATTTTTGAATCGGATCCGCAGCGTTTACTGCCGCCGAATATGGTAAAGCGCTGGCAACGTGCGCTTGAATCGGATAAAAAGCGGGTTATCTGTGATTATATCGCCGGGATGTCAGATGCTTACGCCTTGAAAGTGTATCAGCAATTGTGATCAGCGGTGCGATAGGCAAAAAAAACCCTTCGAAATGAAGGGTAAAATATATTTGGAGTCATACTTTTTTAGGGTATTCGGCTATTATACTGAATAAATTTCACAAATCAATAACAAATGTGAAATATTTGCAGACGACTGATAAAGATTAAAATACATAATTTGAGTTATAAAAGTAGATACCAATCCAACAAACACAGCCGCTACTCTTATGTCAAAGGCGTTCCTTTCAATAATTTTCTGATCCAAGTGCGGTTTGGGCTGAGGGCTTGCAGGATGTCTTCACCCAGTGGAATCGGTTCGCCTAGAATTTGGCAGACTAACGCCTCTGCTAATAGTGGCGCTGAGGTTAAACCACGCGATCCGAGTGCGGCTAGCAGGTATAAATTGAGGTGATATGGTGCGGTAGAAATCGGTTGGCGACGCCGACGCAGGTTAAATAGATTGTGGTACACTTTGGCGGTTTGCTCGAAGTTTGGCACGCAGCCCATCATCGGAATGCGTTCACGGGTGCTGCAACGCACACCGATACGTGCTAAATTGTCATCGGTATTCACTTCCGTCAACCAGTCACAACCGACGAGATTTTGTCGTAGTTTGTCAGCGTTTTGCTGTTGTTCTGCGGCACTGAAAGTGCGGTCAGCACTATTTCTCAGGTGGCTGGCGCCAATGCAGTGGCTTTGCTGTGCCTGATCAACCGGTGTTAAATAACCGTCGTAGCAGAGTACCGCCTTCAGGTTTTTCAGTTTTTCCCCCGTCGGAATTTGACTGACTTGTCCGCGCACCGGGTAGAGTGGAAGTCGGGCGGTTTGGTCAAATTGGGTTATTTGATGACCATTAGCCAGAATCACTACCTGATGTTCAAACTGTACCTTTTGATCATTAAACAGCCTCCAGAGGTTATTTTCAGCTTGTAAACTGATAATCGATTGCTTGAAATGAATCGTCAGACCGCACTTTTGTAACTGTTTAAACCCATTTTGCACCAGTTGTTGCGGCGCCAGCCAACCGCCTTTGGGGATAAAAACACCGTCGCAATTTAACTCGATTCCGCTCAAGCGACTCAGCTCGGTTTGATCGCAAAAATGCAATAGATCTGCGCCCCACTGTTGTTCGATAATGTGGGCTAATTTTTGTTTGACCTTACAGTTGTACGCACAAATTGCGACACCTTGCCAGCCGGATTCGTACTCAAGACCTTGCTGTGCCAGATCTTGTAATTGTTGCAGCGCATAAGCGAAAGCGTAGGCGTAAAAGCGGCTGTTGCGCAGATCATCATCGCTGAGTTGTGGATAAATCGCACCCTGTTTGTTGCCGGAAGCGTTCATTGCCACTTGATCATCTTCGCAATATAGCGTGACTTTTAATCCTCGTTTCAGGCAGGAAAGTGCGGTAAACAGTGAAGCAACGCCGCCACCGATAATCGCGATATCTTGCACTGGGTTTATATTGTTGACCGCACTTTGGGCATAATACCAAGGGGTTGTGATGGCAGCAGCGGTATCAGTAACGGTATTAGTAACAGCAGAACAGCCCGGTTTATAGCCACACAGCATTTCCCGTTTATGGGCGAATCCTTTGCGTTTAGTCACCTTGAATCCGGCTTGCTGCAAGCCAATACGCACCGCACTGGCGGCAGTAAAGGTGGCGAACGTAGCATTGGATTTACTGTAACGATACATTGCATCATACAGACTTTGCGACCACATTTGTGGGTTTTTGCTCGGCGCAAAACCATCTAAAAACCACGCATCAATTTTTTGCAGCATATTATCGCCTAATAAAGGCAAATTCTCGTGAATATCGCCAAACCACAGATCCAGTGCGGTTTCGTCAAAATGCAGACGATAGCAGCCTTTTAAGTTAAACGGATAATGCTGTCGTAAACGCTGGCTAAGTGCAACAAACTCAGGAAACGCCTTGTGTGCTTGTTGCAATTGCTCCGGGCTTAGCGGGTATTTTTCAAAGGAAATAAAATAGAGGCGTTTTAAAATATGCTTGGGATATTGCTGTCGAAAACGGCGGAATAGCTGAGTGCAGGTGAAGAAATTTAACCCAGTACCGAAACCGCTTTCCGCCACGACAAAGTGCGGTTGTGCGTGCTGTTGCCAGCGTTGCTCCAATTGGTTTCCTTCCAGAAAAACATAGCGGCTTTCCGCCAGCCCATTGTGCGTTGAAAAATAGATGTCATCAAACTGTAATGAAATCGGGGTATCATCAGCTTGAAAAGCTAATTGTGGCGCTTGAGTTGTCAGTTTTTTATTCATGGCGGTCGATATTGATCTCAGATTTGTTGATAGCTGAATATGGTAGTACGCTATTTTAACCGTTATGAGAATAGAGATGTTGCGTTAAAATCATAGCAACGGCTTTTTGCATAAAAAATGTGCAAAAATGGTGACAGAAAGTAATTAAAACTTGCAATATTCTATTTTCATAGTAATTTATTCAGCTAACAGTTGTACGTTGAAATTTGTTCCGCAATAAGCGGGTCAGTTTAAAAATATTACGTTTTGATGAAGGAAGGGTTGGAGTAAATGAAAAGAGCAGTGATCACCGGTTATGGCATTATTTCGAGCATTGGTAATAATAAAGCGGAAGTGCTGGCTGCTTTGCAGCAAGGTAAATCCGGTATTACCAGTGTGACGGAATTCATTGAGATCGGTATGCGAAGCCATGTTGCCGGCACCATCAAATTGAATCCGGCGGAATTGATTGACCGTAAAGTGATGCGGTTTATGGGTGATGCAGCGGCGTATGCCTATCTGTCGATGCAGGAAGCCATTGAACATTCCGGCTTGGCAGCGGAGCAAGTCTCAAATGATCGCACCGGGTTGGTGATTGGCGCAGGTACCGGTTCGGCACATAATCAAATTGTTGCAGCAGATGCGATGCGCGGTCCACGCGGGGTGAAAGCCATCGGTCCTTATGCGGTCACCAAAACCATGGCGTCCAGTGTTTCCGCTTGTTTGGCAACGCCATTCAAGATTCGTGGTGTGAATTACAGCATCAGCTCAGCCTGCGCTACTTCAGCGCACTGTATCGGGCATGCGGTGGAATTGATCCAATTAGGCAAGCAAGATGTGGTGTTTGCCGGCGGTGCAGAAGAATTAGCATGGGAATGTGCCTGTGAGTTTGATGCAATGGGCGCATTGTCAACCAAATACAATGACTGTCCGGAAAAAGCTTCGCGCACCTATGATGCGGCGCGTGATGGTTTCGTCATTTCCGGCGGTGGTGGTGTGGTCGTGGTTGAAGAACTGGAACATGCGTTAGCCCGTGGCGCTACGATTTATGCCGAAGTTGTCGGCTATGGCGCTTCTTCCGACGGTTATGACATGGTGGCACCGAGCGGTGAAGGTGCAGCACGTTGTATGCGCCAAGCGATGGCAAGCGTAGATACACCGATCGATTATTTAAATGTACACGGCACGTCAACCCCGGTTGGTGATGTGAAAGAACTGGAAGCAGTGCGTGAAGTGTTTGGTGACAATACACCAGCGATTTCATCGACCAAAGCGATGAGCGGTCACTCGTTGGGTGCGGCAGGTGTGCACGAAGCGATTTATTCATTGTTAATGCTGAACCACGATTTTATCGCCCCAAGCATCAATATTGATCAGCTGGATGAAAAAGCACAGGGCATGAATATTGTGACCGAAGTGCAAATTGGCAAGAAATTGAACACGGTGATGTCAAACAGTTTTGGCTTCGGCGGCACCAATGCGAGCTTGATTTTCAAGCGTTATGAATAACTAGATTATTGATAAAGATATTTGATGAGGCAAGGTAGCAACTGTTTTTGGAAATACAGTTGCTATTTTTACAATATTAATTTGTGTATTCTAACTTTGTCAGCAAGCTGAACTTGTTTTATACTTTTCCTTTTTATACTTTTCCTTAATTTTTTAAGATTTCTTTCCTATATGCTTTCAACTAAGATAGCGCAATGATAAATTATCAGTAGCTCAGCATTGATATGCGATATTGATATGCGATAGAGATTAAAAAATGAATCAACCAACGTTAAAACCATTTCCCGTTCCCGTCAGCTATTTTGGCATTACATTAGGGTTATTTGCCATTGGGTTGGCATGGCGGCATGCACAGCGACTATTTCCTGAGGTTTCGCCACTGATCGCTGATATTATTCTGTTTGTCAGCGGTATTGTGTGGTTATTGTTGCTCGGCGTTTACCTTGCCAAATGGGTGATTGCAGCCAATAGTGCCAGGGAAGAGTTGCAGCATTTGGTTGTTTGCTGCTTTATCAGTTTGATCCCGATCACAACAATGCTATTGGGTATGGCGTTATTACATGTGATTTATCCGCTTGCATCGTGGCTGATTCTACTTGGTACGCTAGGGCAGTTGTTGTTTGCTGCGTACCGCTCTGCCGGGCTGTGGCGTGGCATACACAAAGCAGAAGCGACGACACCCGTGATTTATTTGCCGACAGTGGCTGCCAATTTTGTCAGTGCTATCGGCTTGAGCGAATTAGGCTATGTTTCATGGGGGATGTTATTTTTTGGCATGGCAATGCTCTCTTGGTTGACGCTGGAACCAGCAGTATTGCAGCGTCTGCGCAATTTGGGGGCGCTTGATGAAGCCATCCGCCCGGTGATCGGTATTCAGTTGGCACCAGCATTTGTTGCCGGGAATGCTTATTTTCATCTTAACGGTGGCGAAGTTGATGCGCTGAGTCTAGCATTGCTTGGCTACGGACTATTACAGTTCGTTTTTTTGGTACGTTTGCTTCCTTGGATTTATGCTCAAGGCTTCACAATGGGATTTTGGGGATTCTCATTTGGACTGGGTTCACTCGCCAATGTGGGGCTATACTTAACACAAATGACAAACGGGCAAGGAATTGCCGAATTAGGCATGATTTTATTTGTGCTCGGCAATATCGGCATGGCTTTGTTGCTGATTGGAACCCTGATTCGTATTGCTCAAGGGCGCTTTTTGTTAAAATAAAGCGTCGCTAATCCGATTCAAATCTGTAAAAAATCGTGAAAATCAGGTAATCTAGTAAAAACTTGGTTTTTTATTTTTTACTGCCATCGGAATAACAATAATGTCAAAAAAATTACTCAAAGCACTTGATGCTATTGATCTTAACATTCTGGATGAACTTCAGCGTAACGGCAAGATTTCCAATATTGATTTGTCAAGAAAGGTCGGATTGTCGCCGACCCCTTGTCTGGAGCGGGTGCGTCGTTTGGAAAAACAGGGGATCATCACGGGTTATCGGGCGCTGTTGAATCCGGAGCTATTGGATTCTGCGCTGTTGGTGATTGTTGAAATCACCTTGGTGCGTGGCAAGCCAGATGTCTTTGAAGAGTTTAATCAAGCCGTGCAAAAGCTGGATGAAATTCAGGAATGTCACTTGGTGTCGGGGGATTTTGATTACCTGCTGAAAACCCGAGTGGCGGATATGGCGGCATACCGTAAATTGCTGGGCACAACCTTGCTACACTTGCCGGGCGTGAACGACACCCGCACTTATGTTGTCATGGAAGAAGTGAAACAAACCAATTACCTGCAATTGAAAGCGAAAACCCAATAAAAGACCTAAACCATGATTCGACACCTTCGACCGCAATATACGGCTAAGCAGTATATTATTGAAATTATTCTGGGGCTGACAGCACTGTTCGGCGTATATCTTATTATCGCTTGGTCTAGTTACAGCCCTTATGATAACGGCTGGACCGTTGCCAGCCCGCAACAACAACCGTTAAATAAAGCCGGCGCTTTTGGTGCTTGGTGTATTGATTTACTGTTTGCAATGTTTGGCTCGGTTGCCAATATTATTCCATTTGTGGTGGTTGTTTCTTCGATCTTGCTGCTGCGTAACCGCTGGCGTGATCAATTCAGTAAAGGGCGGGCTTTAGTGCGATTGCTCGGCTTCTTGTTGCTGTTATGTGGGTTGACATCATTAGCCGCATTGCTACTTTCTAACAGTGATATCTACCTTGCCGGTGGTGTACTGGGCAGCTGGCTGATCCAAAGCCTGTATCCGTCATTGGGCATGTTCGGCAGTTTTATGGCTAGCTTTAGTGCTACGGTAGTCGGTTTTATTCTGAGTTCAGGCATGTCGTTGATCATGCTTTTAGTCAGCGCTTATCAATGGCTGACCGCCAAATATGACGAAGACGATGAAGATGAGGAGCGTAATCAAGCCACATCACAACCAGAACCGCTTGCAGACGAGATTCCAGTTTCGGCGGGGGCGGTTGAGCAGTTGGAAGAAATTTTCTTGCCTGACAGTGTGTTGCAAGCGAGAAAAGCAGCCATTAATCGGGCGACAGAATCTCAATTGACAGCAAAATTACCCGATGAAGAGCAAAGTGCGGTAGCGCATCCGATAATCGTTGGTTTGAATGCGCAAACCGCGCCTTCGACCGCAGATCAACTTCATGAAACCGCACTTTCGACGCAGGAGTTACCACACTTTGGTAATTATCAGGTCGAACAAACGGCTGAATTACCGAAAGTGTCGATTGCAGCGAATGCAGCCGCTCAAGCGAACCAGGCAACGTTAAACAGCCTTAATCTGCCTGAGATTGAGGGCATGCCGAAAGTCAGTTTGGCAACAGCTGCCTCAATATCAAAGGATACCGAAAATACTATAGGCAGTGTTGCTACACTCAATTCAGCTTCAGCAAACAGTATTGAAGAGCCGGATGAAGAGTTAATCAACGATTTGGCGCGCCAGTTTGCCGAGCGTGAACAGCAACGTTTAGCGCAAATGCAGCAAGCGGCACAAGCACTGAATGCAGAAAAAGAGTTGCAGGTGATCTTAAATCACGATGATGCGGTGCAAGCGAAAGCGACACCAAACTATAAACCGTATGAAAACAGCTTGATACATCCACTGTTACAACCGAAAGTCAGCCACAGCGGCAAACCGACTACACCGTTGCCAAGTTTGGATTTGTTGGAGCAGCGCAAAGCTGAACAGCAAGACATCAGCCGCGAGGAAATCGACGAAACTTCCGCACAGATCGAACATCAACTGCGCAATTTTAATGTGAAAGCCAAAGTGCAGAGTGTGTTGGTCGGACCGGTGGTTACTCGTTATGAATTGGAGTTGGAGCCGGGTACCAAAGCCTCGAAAGTCAGCGGGTTGGATACCGACTTGGCGCGTGCCTTAATGTTTCGCTCGATCCGTGTGGCGGAAGTCATTCCGGGCAAGCCCTATATCGGTATCGAAACCCCAAATCTGCGTCGCCAAACCGTCAGTTTGCGTGATGTGTTGGCGAGCATCGAATTCAAGCAAAGCCAAGCGATTTTACCGCTGGCACTTGGTAAAGACATCAGTGGGCAGCCGATTGTGGTTGATTTGGCGAAAATGCCGCACCTGCTGGTGGCAGGTTCGACCGGCTCAGGTAAGTCAGTTGGTGTTAACAGCATGATTTTGAGTTTGTTGTATAAACGTAAACCGGAAGAAGTCCGTTTTATCATGATCGATCCGAAAGTGGTAGAATTGTCTATTTATAACGACATACCGCACTTGCTGACCGAAGTGGTCACCGATATGAAAAAAGCTGCCAATGCACTGCGTTGGTGTGTGGACGAGATGGAACGCCGCTATCAACTATTGTCGTCGTTGTATGTGCGCAATATCGAAGGTTTCAACAGCAAAATTGACGAAGCGGAAGCGATGAATTTGCCGATTCCAAATCCGACCTGGCGTCCGGGTGACACCATGGACAGCATGCCGCCGGCGTTGGAAAAATTGAGTTATATTGTGGTGATTGTTGATGAATTTGCTGATTTGTTGATGGTTGCCGGGAAACAAGTGGAAGAGCTGATCGCCCGCTTGGCGCAAAAAGCGCGTGCGGTGGGGATTCACTTAATTTTGGCAACGCAACGTCCGTCGGTCGATGTGATCACCGGCTTGATTAAAGCCAATATTCCAAGTCGAATTGCGTTCACCGTGGCAAGCAAAATCGACTCGCGCACTATTTTGGATCAAGGTGGCGCCGAAGCGCTGTTGGGGCGTGGCGATATGTTGTATTCGGGGCAAGGTTCGTCCGAACTGATTCGGGTGCACGGCGCTTTTATGAGCGATGAAGAGGTCAACAAAGTGGCTGACGACTGGCGCGCGCGCGGTAAGCCGCAATATCTGGACGACATTGTGGTTTCGCAAGAAGAAGAGAGCAGCGAAAGTGCGGTTGGCGCTGATGATGATATTGATGAGTTGTTTGACTCGGTGGTGGAATATGTGCTGACAACCGGCACAACCTCAATCTCTTCGATTCAGCGCAATTTCAAACTGGGCTTTAACCGTGCGGCGCGGATTGTCGATCAAATGGAAGCACAAGGGATTCTCTCTTCGCCGAATAACGGCAAACGGGAAATTTTGGCACCACGTAATCAGTATGATTAAGACTGATAGCAATTTCCGTACACGGTTGGGTATCATAAGGGGCTTTGCCCCTCGCAGATTCGCTTAAGAACCTATTGATAGATCAATTGTCTTATTTATACGCAACTGATTAACAGTATTTAGAGGAAAAAAGATGAAATATTTAAACAAAACCGCACTTTTACGCCACACCGCACTTGCGGCATTGCTGTTTTCAGCCACGGCGAATGTGTGGGCCGCGGCGGTCGATGAATTGCAACAACGCTTGGCGGAAGTGGGTTCTTACAGTGCCGATTTCAACCAACGAGTGACCAGTGCCGACGGTAAGTTGGTGCAGGAAGGCAGCGGTAAATTTCAGGTGAAACGTCCGAATCTGTTCCGTCTGGACAGCAAAAAGCCGCAAGAAACGCAGATTATCGCCGACGGTAAAACCCTGTGGTATTACGATCCGTTTGTACAGCAAGTCACGGCACGCAAGGTGTCAGAGGCGATTGACAACACCCCATTTATTTTGTTGACCAACAATGATCCGAAGCAGTGGAACAACTATACGGTCACACAAAAAGATGACACCTTCACCCTGGCGCCAAAAGCCAAAGACAGTGCGATCAAGCGTTTTGAAGTGCGGATCGACAGCAACGGTTTGTTGCGTAATTTCAGCACTGTCGAGCAAGACGGACAAGCAAATTTGTATATGCTGCGCAATATGAATAATGTGACGCTGGACAATAAACTGTTTCAGTTTAGCGTGCCGAAAGGGGTAGAACTGGATGATCAGCGTTAAGCCAGCGTTAAGTTAACGGGGAAAAATAGTGTGAATAATCTCTCGTTTGATTTTGCCGAAAGTGATTTCCGCCCGCTGGCAGCAAGAATGCGCCCGACTACATTGGACAACTATTTCGGACAGTCGCATTTGCTGGCAGCGGGCAAGCCGCTACGTAAAGCGATAGATGCTGGGCATATTCATTCGATGATTTTATGGGGACCACCTGGCACCGGCAAAACCACGTTGTCAGAAATTCTGGCACAGCGGATCAACGCCGAAGTGGAACGGATTTCGGCGGTCACCGGCGGGGTGAAAGAGATCCGTGAAGCGATTGAACGGGCCAGACAGAACAAACAAGCCGACCGTCGTACTATTTTATTTGTCGATGAAGTCCACCGTTTTAACAAAAGCCAGCAAGACGCATTTCTACCGCATATTGAGGATGGTACGATTATTTTTGTCGGCGCCACCACCGAAAATCCTTCGTTTGAATTGAACAGCGCTTTGCTGTCTCGTGCCAGAGTGTATTTGCTCAAAGCGCTGAGCCAAACCGAAATTCAACAAGTGTTGCAACATGCCCTCAGTGATAGCAAGTGCGGTCTGGGGGAAGAAAGTCTGCAAGTGGAAGAGAATTTGTTGGCGATATTAGCCGAATATGTCAATGGCGATGCCCGTTTAGCCCTGAATTGTCTCGAATTAATGGTGGATATGGCAGATGAGATCGATGGCAAGAAACAGCTGACCCAAGCGCTGTTGGTCGAAGTGCTGGGGGAGCGGCAAGCGCGTTTTGATAAGCAAGGTGATCGTTATTACGATTTGATTTCGGCGGTGCATAAATCGATTCGTGGCTCTGCGCCGGATGCGGCACTGTATTGGTATGCTCGCATTATCACCGCTGGTGGTGATCCGCTGTATGTAGCGCGGCGCTTATTGGCGATTGCTTCGGAAGACATCGGTAATGCTGATCCACGTGCGATGCAGGTTGCACTCAGCGCTTGGGATTGCTTCACTCGTGTCGGCGCTGCCGAAGGCGAACGTGCGATTGCACAAGCGATTGTCTATCTGGCGGTGGCACCGAAAAGCAACGCAGTGTATCAAGCGTTCAACACCGCCAAACAACAAGCAACCCAATTTCCTGACTACGACGTGCCACCGCACTTGCGTAATGCACCAACCAAATTGATGAAATCGCTGGGTTATGGCGATGAATACCGCTATGCTCACCACGAAGAAAACGCCTACGCCGCCGGTGAAAACTACTTCCCGCCGGAACTGAAACGCAGCCGCTACTATTTCCCGAGCGAACGTGGTATGGAATCCAAAATCAAACAGAAACTCGATTGGTTGGCACAACTTGATCAACAAAGTGGCAAAGTGCGGTATCAAGATTAATCAACTCGAATTAAGGAGCAAGCGATGTTTCAATTAACGGATCCTCAATTATTCAAAACCGAGTGCTATATCAATGGCGAGTGGCGCCAAGCCTTAAACGGTGAAACAATTGCGGTACTGAATCCGGCGACCGGCGAGATCATTGCTGCGATCCCGCAAATGGCGGAGCAAGAAGCACTGCAAGCTGTGGCGGTGGCATATCAGGCACAGAAAGCTTGGCAGCAGCAAAGTGCTAAGCAGCGCAGTCAACTCTTGCGTAACTGGTTCGAGTTGATTGTGCAGCATAAACAAGATTTAGCGACGATTTTGACACTCGAACAAGGCAAACCACTGGCAGAAGCGGAAGGCGAAATCCTCTACGGCGCCTCTTACATCGAATGGTATGCCGAGGAAGCTAAACGGATTTACGGCGATACCATCCCGGCACCAAGTGCAGATAAACGAATTTTAGTCACCAAGCAAGCGATCGGAGTTTGTGCTGCAATTACGCCGTGGAATTTCCCGAATGCGATGATCACACGCAAAGCAGCGCCGGCATTGGCGGCAGGCTGTAGTTTTGTGATTCGTCCTGCTTCGCAAACGCCATTATCCGCCTTGGCATTGGCGGAATTAGCCGAACGGGCAGGGATTCCTGCCGGGGTATTCAATGTGATTACCGGTAGCGCGACAAAAATAGGTAAAGTGCTGACCGAAGACGAGCGGGTGAAAAAATTCAGCTTTACCGGCTCTACCCAAGTCGGGCGCTTGCTGATGCAGCAATGTGCCTCAACCATTAAAAAAGTGTCGTTGGAGTTGGGCGGCAATGCGCCGTTTATTGTGTTTGACGATGCCGATTTGGATGCGGCGGTGGAGGGGGCGATGGCCTGCAAATTCCGCAACGCCGGGCAGACCTGCGTCTGTGCTAATCGAATTTATGTACAAAGTGCGGTGTATGAGGCTTTTATCGAACGCTTTAAAAGTGCGGTAGCCAGCTTAAAAATCGGTAACGGTTTAGAACAGGGTGTTACGTTTGGACCGTTAATCGATCAAAGTGCGGTAGCCAAAGTGGAACAACATCTTGCCGATGCGTTGAGCAAAGGCGCACAAATTGTCTGTGGCGGCGCTTTGGCGCAGCAGGGCGGTTTGTTCTATCAACCGACGATTGTACGTGATGTCACCGCCAATATGCAAGTGGCAATCGAAGAAACCTTTGGTCCGTTGGCGCCAATTTTCAAATTTGAAACGGAAGATGAGGTGATAGCAGCTGCCAACGCCACTGAATTCGGCTTAGCGTCTTATTTCTATAGCCGCGATATTGGACGGATCATGCGGGTTGCTGAAAATCTGGAATACGGCATGGTCGGCGTTAACAGCGGCATTTTATCCAACGAAGCCGCCCCATTCGGCGGCGTGAAACAATCAGGTTTGGGGCGTGAAGGTTCAAAATACGGGATTGAAGATTATTTAGAGATCAAATATATCTTATTGGGTGGATTAGATAAATAAACATCAACAGACCCTAGGGTCTGTTGATGTTTTGAGTATATTATTTGAGCTAAAACTAATCCTTTTAGCCTAGCACGGCAAAGCCGTACTAGGTTACGCATAGATCAGCCGCTTTGCGGCTGCTTTAGAGAGGCAAAGCCTCTCATCAATGCTTAACCGATTGCGACCGTAGGTCGCTGTCGGATAAAATTAGGCATAGTAGACAAAAAGGTTGGTCAAAACTCACTTGAAGCCTTACATTATA
>VDHG01000035.1 GCA_006228005.1 Testudinibacter crocodili | reverse complement strand
TAGGGTCTGTTGATCTTTTAAGTATATTATTTGAGCTAAAACTAATCCTTTTAGCCTAGCACGGCAAAGCCGTACTAGGTTACGCATAGATCAGCCGCTTTGCGGCTGTTTCAGAGAGGCAAAGCCTCTCATCAATGCTTAACCGATTGCGACCGTAGGTCGCTGTCGGATAAAATCACACTCTTTTTGCTTGATTTATAAACACAAAAGATCAACAGACCCTAGTATGACGGCTCTATTTTTTCATTGAATACTAATTGTTGATGTTGCAAAATCATTTCACGATCTGCATACAAATGAAATAATTGCTTAATTTTTTCATTCCCTTTTTTAATTAAAATCACTGCCTCTGTCGCACGATTAAATAACTCATTCTTTTTAAGTGATTTAAAAGTTAAATGATGTTTTTTAAAATCATTTCTATCGCCAATATTCCAAATAACGCCATCAATAATATGATTTTTTAATAGAGAAAAACTGTTGTTATACGTAATAGGAACAATCTCTACTTCTTGTTCAGCAAAATACCATTCAGTGAGTTTCAACTGATCGGGCGAACGAATATCAACCCCAATTTTCTTTAAGGAATTCTCTGGCTCATCACGACAAATCAGCCCATGCTCCTGCACATAAGAACCCGCTCCCAACTGCATCACAATCTCTAATTTATCTTGCTCTAGCCAGTGTTCACAGGCTAAGTGAGAACTTACCGCCAAATCATAAATGCCATTATAAAGACACTCTAATCTCGCTTCAGCGCCACGCATATGGGCAAAATAGAGCGGAATATTTTCAAATTGCAACTTAAGTCCACTTGCCAATCCTTCATATAATTTCGTATAGGGTAATGGCATCACACAAACTAAGCTTGAAATATTTAATAATGTCACCAATTGATGCGGATTAATCTGTTTCAAATAAGAACCCTGACAACCCTTACGCTCTAAATAGATAAACTGGTTACTTTCTAAGGTTTTTAGTGCCTTTTGAATTACCCCGACAGAAATACCAAACTGCTCTGACAAGCGGCTAATGGTTTCAATACGTTGTCCCTGCTCAATATTTAAAAAATACTGCGCCAACTGAAAGAGTGCGATGTAATCTTTTTTTATAAAATCAGTATCAATCATTTTTATCTATAAAGTTCATTTTTTTGAAGATTATAGCGGGTAATAAAAATAAAAAACATGATCCAGCTTACAAAATTAAAAAAAACAAAAAAGGCGTTCTTCTTAGAACGCCTTTTCAAATCCATTACGCAATTAGACTATTTCTTACCGCGCGAATGCAACCCTTTTTTCTCCAAACCACGATAGATTAACTGCTGCTGGATAATCGTGATCACGTTGGAAACCAACCAGTACAACACCAAGCCAGCCGGGAACCATAGGAAGAAGATGGTGAACACTACCGGCATAAAGGTCATGATTTTTTGTTGGGTCGGGTCAGCAACCGGCGTCGGCGACATTTTTTGCAACAAGAACATCGAGCCACCCATCAGCAATGGTAAAATGTAGTACGGATCTTGTGCCGATAAGTCTTGAATCCAGCCGAAGAATGGCGCGTGACGTAGTTCGACCGCTTCCATAAAGGTCCAATATAACGCGATGAAAATCGGCATTTGCAACAGAATCGGTAAACAGCCGCCAAGCGGGTTCACTTTTTCCTCTTTATACATTTTCATCATCTCTTGGCTCATGCGCTGTTTGTCTTCGCCAAAACGCTCACGCAGCTCCTGCATTCTCGGTTGCAGCATCCGCATTTTTGCCATTGAGGTGTATTGCGCTTTGGTCAGCGGATATAAAATCGCTTTCACCACAATGGTAACACCGATAATCGCCAAGCCCCAGTTAGAGACAATGCTTTGAATGAATTGCAGTAATTTAAACAACGGTTTGGCAATAAACCACGCCCAACCGTAATCCACCGTTAAATCCAAGTGCGGTGCCACAGTTTCCATTTGATTTTGTAATTTCGGACCAGTCCACAATTTGCTGTTGATAGTTTGGCTACTGCCGTCGGCAATCACTGTGGTCGGCGCACGGAAACCGATGAAAGCAAACTGTTGGTTAGTGCTGCTGTATAAATGGTTATCCGCATGTTGATCCGGAATCCAAGCGGTCACAAAATAGTGTTGCAGTAGTGCCACCCAGCCCGGTTTGGTATTAATCGACAAATTGGCTTTTTGCATATCTTCGAAACTGTATTTTTTATAGTTAGTCTCAGAAGAAGAATACGCTCCTCCGGTATAAGTCGGCATCGCCAAGTTGGTAGAGTGATCAACCAAAGTATGCTTGATTTGTGCATACGGCTGCAATTCGATCGCTTGTCCGCTGTGGTTGGTGATTTGATAATCCACATCGACCGCATAACTGCCACGGTTTAAGGTGAATGTTTTAATCACTTGCACGCCGTCTTTTTCCAGCGTCAACGGGATTTTGATTTGATCTTGTCCGTCTGCCAGTTTAAAGCTGTCGCCGCTGATTTGATACTGAGCACGGGCAGTTGGCGTATCAATACCGTTTTTACCGATCAATCCGCTTTGTGCCACATAAATCAAATTGTTGTCGTTTTGCATCAAAGAAAACGGTGTGGTTGAATTCAACGTCGCATCATATTTCAATAAATTTGAATCCACGATATCGCCACCTAATGTGTCGATTTTCAGGCTCAGCACATCACTTTCAACACTAATCACTCGCCCTGTCGTCTGATTATCTACGTTGGCAGCTGCTGCGCTGGATGATGTTGGGGTATCGCTGCCGTTATTGACTACCGTTGTTTCTTGCGTAGTGCTCGGCTTTGGCAACACATAGTCAATTTGCCATTGCTGATACACCAAAAAAGAAATAAACAGTAAAGCGATAACTAATAAACTGCGTTTTGAATTCATTGTTTTTCTCTGTATGGTTAGTGTTTGTGGTTGTGGTGGTTTTGCCCAGAACCTTTCGGCGGAACAGGATCATCGCCACCTGCACTCAAAGGGTGACATTTTAATACACGTTTCAGCGTAAGCCAACCACCTTTTAACGCGCCATGCGTTTGAATGGCTTCTAGTCCATATTGTGAGCAAGTCGGATTAAAACGACAGCGAGGACCAAGCATCGGACTGATGATTAAACGATAGCCTTTAATCAAAAAAATTAAGGCTTTTGCGCCAAACGACGGTGACGTTGCCATAACTTCTCCAAAATATCGTTCAAAGTGCGGTTATCCAGTTCGCCAATCCCCTTTCTGGCGACAATCACAAAATCCATTGCAGGAAGCTGATGTTGATTCAAACGGAAATATTCTCGGCATAAACGTTTAATTCGATTACGTTCGTGAGCGCGTTTTAAATATTTTTTCGCGACAGTCAAGCCTAGACGAGGAGTATCCAGTTGATTAGCTCGGGCGAGAATAGTGATTTCAGGGCGACTTGCGCGGACAGGTTGCTGGAAAACAAATTTGAATTGTTCGGGAGTCAGCAAGCGTGACTCCCTAGGAAACTTGTGCGTAATCACACTAAGTGCGGTCGGTTAGGCAGCGTCAATTAAGCTGACAAACGCTTACGACCTTTGGCACGACGACGTGCTAAAACTTGACGGCCGTTTTTGGTCGCCATACGGGCGCGGAAACCGTGAGTACGGCTACGCTTTAATACTGATGGTTGAAATGTACGTTTCATAACTAAATCTCTACTTATTATTTAACAAAAATGTCTCAAGGGTACTTCAGGTATCCTTTGCTTCTAAAAAGCGCCTCCACAAGAAAGATTTTATGGCTACCCAAAAATAAGGAACCGAATTTTAATCGCAAACGGCAGACAAGTCAATTTCAGATTCACAAAAAGGGCAATTTATTTGCTCCCTCACCAGATAATCTGGTCCGACTATCACTTAGGCTTGTTTATCGGATGTAAATAACCGATAATCACAACACTATTCTTTTGGAGGAACAGTTATGAAAAAGCTTGTTACCCTGCTGTTGACACTATGCCTCTGCCCTATCTTCTCACAGGCAGCCGTCTGGAATCAGACAACCTTAGATCAAGCCGCTGAACAGACGATAACACAGCTCGATCTGTTTTTGGATGAAAATCCAAAATCTTCACTCTATTCTGAATTTACTCAGAAACAACTTCAACAATTGCGCGCGGCGGCAGAGACAAGCAGTTCGGCTCAAAATCTAAACTTTCAGAATCTGAAAAATAAAAATCAACTGGTTTCAACCCTATATAACATTGCCGATAAAAATTTTTATGGTGATCGTTTAGTGCCGTACCTGTACCTATATAACCAATATTTTCCATCTGCCGAGAATCAATATAAGCTGTACAGCATGATCACCGACTATGATCAACGTAATATCGAGTTTACTTTTCCCGCTTTTCAACGTTATGTTTCACAGCACGCCAACGTCGCTGATGTGCAACAATATTGGCAGCATTTCGTCAATTCATATGGCTTTAAGCTGAACAATGCCAATGTGCAAAACAACTTAGACATCCCGTTGGTTTGCTTGAACTTCTCCCAAATCGTGAACCCCGAACCACTACAAAACTGGAAACAATTTCTTCATGTCAGCCCGAACAACAACGTTCAATGGCAGTATCAAGGTGAAAATCTCTGTTTCCAAGGCGAATGGCAAACCGAGTATGCTCTGCAAATTGATCCCAAATTACAAAGTGAATATCGCTTGGGGCTAACCAATCCGACCGAGCAGGATCGGCTAGTGCATCTAAACATCGCTACCGGCAACCGCACCCCGATGCTGCGGTTTGCCAATAAAGGCAAGGTACTGAATGCTTATAGCGAACGCAATCTCAATTTGGAATCTGCCAATGTGGATAAAATCAATCTACAACTGTGGCAAATTCCTGCGAATAACTTGGCAAGTTATCCGGTACGCGACCTTATCGCTTCCAATGCCTATTGGTGGCGTATCGATTCTACCTTGAACGAGAACGCTCGGTTATTGTTTGAAGGGCATTTTCAGCCCGAAACCACGCTGCAAAATCAAACCAACAGCAGTAATATTTTCTTCGATGACTTGGTAGAAGAGATGAAGCCCGGCGTGTATGTGTTGAAAGCCAGTCCCGAGAATAACGAAGAAAATACCGAATCAATCGCTTTTACCTTAAGTAACAACGGCTTTACGGCGTATAAAACCTCACAAGGGTTGTGGGTCGAAGTACGTGATTTGGAAAGCAAAAAACCCGTTGCTGGGCAAACTGTCAGCTTATATGCCAAAGATAACGATATTCTGGCAACGGTCAAAACTGACAATAATGGTATCGCCTTTTTCGAACAAGCGCATATTAGCGGTGAGCGTGGTGCAACCCCAAGCCATATTATCAGCCTTGATCAAAACCGCATGGGCTATTTGGATTTGCTGAGCGACAGCATTGATCTGTCTGACAAAGGGCTGTCTGGCGAGTTGGCAAGTCCGCTAATGCAAAGTTGGGGCTGGTTTGATCGTGGTGTTTACCGCCCGAATGACACCGCTAATGCGATGTTTTTATTCAAAACCCCTGACGGAAAATCGTTCTCCGGCGCTTCAATTTGGGCGACCCTCATTCGCCCTGACGGCAAAATATTCTCAGTGAATGAACTGAAACCACACGACAACGGAGCTTACTACTTCAGCCACTATTTTCCAGCTATTGCCCGTTTAGGCAACTGGAAGCTGCAATTGTCACTAGCAAATGATGGCAAAGGATACCTCACCGAACACAACATTAATCTGGCGGCTATTTTGCCACAGCAAATCAGTGTGAAAACCAGCCGCCAAACACCAATATTACGCAGTGGCGAAACCGCACTTTTCGATATTAAAGCCGACTGGCTATACGGCTCACCGGCAAGTGAGCTATCAAGCCATGTCAACTGGCTGATTCAAAGCAGTGATGAGAGCAATCCGCAATGGCAAGCCTGGAAAAATTGGCAAATTGGCTTGTTTGACGAGCAAAGCAAAGCTAGCTCGCAGCAAAATACGTTGCCTGCAACCGATAAACAAGGCATCAGCCAATTTGCGTTACCACTGACCAACCTGCCGCACAGCAGCAAACCATTGCAGCTAAAATTACAAAGTGCGGTCACCGAACCGAGCGGACAAGAGGTGATCGACACCCTGACACAAAATATCCAACGCAATGAGCCTTATCTGGCGTTAAAGGTCGAAAACAACATTGCGCAAGTAGCACTGATTGACGAACAAGGACAAACTCTCAGCGGTAAACTGGATTGGAAACTGTATCAAGTCAACTACAACTGGTATTGGTATCGTAACGATTCGGGTTGGGATTACAAAGTCAACGAAAACCGATACTTAACTGCCCAAGGCAGCATCAACGCTGAAGGCAAACAAGCGAATACAATTCCATTGCCGATCAACGACGGCAGCTGGGTATTGGAAGTGCAAGGCGCCAGCCCACTGACTGCCGCTTCAGTGCCGATTGAATATGGCAACTGGTCACAACCGAATATCAACAATGCACCGGATACCATTTCCATCAGCAGTGATAAAATCCGTTACCAAGACGGTGAACGGGTAAAAGTGCGGTTGCGAGCGCCGTTTGACGGCCCGGCAAGTGTCAAATTGGCGACACGCGAAATTGTCGATAACTACTCAGTGAATTTTAAAAATGGCGAAGCCGAACTGGATTTCAAATGGCAAGCCGAATGGGCGCAAGGTTTATGGTTATTAGCCAACGCTTGGAACCACGCACCGAACGACAAACAAAACCTGCGAGCCGTCGGTTTACACTGGTTAGGCAGCGATCTGCAACATGTCAATTTAAACTTACAAATTGACAGCCCAGCAGAGACTTTACCTAATCAAAAAATAAGCCTGCCACTACAGTTGGACAAACCGAGTAAAAACACCTGGTTGCAAGTGGCGGTGGTCGATGAAGGCTTGTATCAACTTGCCAAAGCCAGTTTCAACAATCCGCAGGAAGCATTTTGGGGCAAAAAGCAGATTAATCTGGAGATGTTCGATGTTTGGGGCAGCCTGATTAAACAGATCAAAGCACGACAAGCGGCAATCCGCAGTGGTGCTGGCAGTGATGATTCGCTTGAGCTCAGTACTGTCGCCCTCCCGGATTTGGATATTGATCTGTTGACCTATTGGTCAAATCCGATTTTACTTGACGATCAAGGCAAGGCACAAGTCGAGCTGGAGCTGCCGCAATTTAACGGCAAAGTGCGGATTATGGCGGTGGCATGGAATCCGCAACAAATCGGTAGTGCCGAAAAAACGATGATTATCAAAGAGCCGTTGGTGACGCAGCTCAATACACCGCTGTTTTTGTCTGTCGGCGATCAAACCGAGATGAAAGTGCGGTTGCACAACACCACCGATCAAGCACTGCAACTGAATGTAGAGATGAGCGCCAATGCGCAGGTCAAATTCGAGGACAACAAACAAACTCAAGTCATTAAGTTACAGCCGCAACAAGCGATCACGCTTAACCGCACTTTTAAAGTTGAACACAGCGGTAAAGCTGAATTCAAGTTACAAATCAGTGGCGACATTCAGAAACAGTGGCAACGTTTTGCCGACATTCGCAAGCCGGCATTGCCGTTTAATCAAATCAGCTTAAACCAGCTAGCTGCTGGCAGCACATGGCAATCGCCAGCATTGGCACAAGGTAGCACAGTTACGAATAGCCTCGTGTTATCTAACCGCGCACCGTTCGATCCACAAGACGTCATCGGCTATCTGAACACCTATCCATACGGCTGCGTCGAGCAAACTACCAGCGCCTCGTGGAACAATCTGTTGTTAAACCAACTGATTCCGGGTTATCAACTGCCAAGTGCCGATTATCCAGATCAAGCACAACGACAAAACAACCTGAATAATGCGATTTTGCGTCTGGCAAATCAGCAGGCATACGATGGTGGCTTCTCCTTGTGGGGCGGCGATCAATCTGATGTCTGGCTGTCGGCTTTTGTCGGTGAGTTCTTGCTCGACAACAAACTGCAAAATCCACTGTTCCAGCAACACAGCACGCTTAACCGCACTTTGGCTTATTTATATCAAGCGGTCAATAATGCGGATTACACCGACTTGCAACTAAGCACTGCTGACACCAGTGGCTATGCCTATGCCTTATATGTGCTGGCAAAAGCCGGTGAGCCCGCTCAGGGCGCATTATTAAAAGCCTTACCGGTGGTCGCAAAACAAAGTGAGATCTACCCTGCTCGTTTGTTTATTTTAAACGCACTGCTACTGCAAGGCGAAGTTAGTAAAGTGGCTGAACAGATGGCGTTGATCGCCAAAGCACCGCAGGCAATCAGCTTTGGTTATGCCAATTACGGCGCTCAACTACGCGATTATGCCAGTGAAATGGTGCTGTTGTACGAATTAAAAAATCAAGTCGAGAAGCTAAAAATCGCCGACGCACAACTGGCCGAAAATATTGATAGCGCAATCAATGTGGTTTGGGGCGCCCTGCTGAATGCGTTGAAATCAACCCACTATTTCAGCACGCAATCCGCACACTGGCTGGCAAGGTTAGCCACCCTATTACCACAAAGCAACACCACGCTAGAATTAGAAGTGAACGGCAACAAGCTGCAAGTAAACGGTTTGGAAACCCTCAGCTTAAATAATGAAGCGCTGCAAGTGCGAAATCTCGGCACCAACCCAGCGTTTATCAGCCTGAATCAATGGATCACCCCGACAGTCGCCGAGCAGATTGAAAACGGTTATCAGATTGAAATAACCTTCCGCGATCTACAAGGTAAACCGTTGGATCCGGCGGCTTTGAGCTTAAACGAATTGGTGGTGATCGAGTTTGAATTGAGCAAAACAGAAAGCGCACCACAAACCAATGCAGATATGATGTTGGTTTATTCACTGCCCGCTGGTTTCAGCATTCAGGAAAATATGCCGCTGCCGATATTCGAACAGGATGACTCCAGCTTACAGGCCGAGTTCAGCGAAAATCGAGATGATCGTCATTTGGTTGCCTTCAATTTCGCTCAGAATCAAACTTCAGCCACACACCGTATCGTAGTGCGAGCAGCCAAGAGCGGTAGCTGGACAGCACCGGCAACCACATTGGAGAATATGTATCAGCCGCAATACCGTGCCGTGTTACCAGCGGCTGAAGTGCGTATAAAATAGTAAGTAACTGCCACGCCTTAAAACCTCGCAAGGCGTGGCGATTCAATCGCATATTCAGCTAAACAACCTCGATACAGAAGACAATAATCCCATGCTAAGCAGCAACAAAAACACTACGTTTCGCTATCGACGTACACTGATGCTCACCGCACTTTTGCTGCTTTTGCTGCTCTTTGCCGTGCCACGACTACTCGATCGCTGCTTTCCACTGGATTTACAGCGTTATCAACAACATTCACTGCTTATTACCGATCGTAATGGGGAATGGCTGCGTTGGTATCTCTCACCTGACCAAACATGGCGTTTGCCGCTGCAACAACACCGGCTGCCAAACGACTATTTAATGCTGCTGATCAACTACGAAGACCGCCGTTTTTATCAACATAGTGGTATTGATTATCGTGCCGTTATGCGAGCCGTCGGGCAGAATTTGACCGAAGGACGCATCGTATCCGGTGCCTCGACCTTGAGTATGCAAACCGCACGGCTGCTGATGCCGCACAGCCGTGGTTGGTCAGGCAAGTTCACAGAACTGTTTCGAGCTTGGCAGCTAGAACACCATTTCAGCAAAGCGCAAATTTTACAAATGTATATGCAGTTGGCACCGATGGGCGGCAATCTGGAGGGGGTCACCAGCGCCGCTTACTACTATTTCAACAAGCCGGCTGACAAACTGTCACTAGCAGAAGCCGCATGGTTAGTTTCATTGCCGCAATCGCCGTATTACTACCATCCGCTGCGCTACCCTCAACGGGCAAAACAGGCGCGGGATCGCGTGTTGCAACGGGCGCTAGAGGCTGAGTTGATCAGTCCGGCACAATACCAAAGTGCAGTTTCGCAGGCAGTAGAGATTCAAGTGACTGCCTTTCCACTGATTGCACCGCACTTTAGCGATCAAAAACGTCATCAGCACCGCAAGCAAGCTGATGAACAAGCGGTCATCAAAACTTCGCTGCATAAACCGCTGCAAGTTGAACTGGAGAAACTGCTGCTACGCAGCCTATATCAGCGCCATCAAAACAGCAATCTGGCAGCGGCAATTATCGATAACCACAGCGGAGAATATCTTGCCTACGTCGGCTCGGCGGACTTCTTTTCACAAGCTCGATCCGGCCAAGTAGATATGCTGCAAGCGGTGCGCTCGCCCGGTTCAACGCTGAAACCCTTTATCACTCTATTTGCCTTCGACTGGCTAAATTATCAGCCTGCCACCCTGATTCAAGATACCCCGATTACCGCTGATAGTTATCAACCGACAAATTATGACGGCCACTATCAGGGCGAAATCAGCCTGGCGACCGCCTTGGTGCGCTCACGCAATGTGCCGGCAGTTCGGCTACTGCGCATGGTTAATCCGTTTCGATTTAACCATCATTTGCAACAGCAAGGTTTGACGCTGTATTATCCTCCAAACGCACAACCAAATTTAGCCGTCGCCTTGGGTGGCGTTGGGATTAAAGGCAGCCAATTGCTACAGCTGTACCGCACTTTGGCGAATTGTGCCTATCAAAATAGTGCAGAGGAGAAAACCGTATCAAACCGTTCACCACGTTTGGCGACGGCGCAAAGCTGTTGGCAAGTCAGCGAAATTTTACAACAAAGCCAAGATCAAAACGGGCGGATATTTTGGGGTAAAGAGCCGGTCGCATTTAAAACCGGCACGGCTTACGGCTGGCGTGATCAGTGGTTGTTCGCCTACACCAAACAATACAGTTTGGTGTTGTGGAGCGGTCGTGCAGACGGAAAATTTGCTGAGCAGCGTGCCAGCGCCGAAGATCTAATCCCGCTGTTGCGTAATGTGTTAAATCTGCTGCCTCACCCACCTCACAGCTACACACCGCCGAGCTATCCGCTAGCAATTCGTAGCGGCAGCTTGCCACCTCATTTGCAACGTATCAACGAACAATCGATTGCCAATCCACAACGAGCAAGCGGACGCACCCAAAGTGCGGTCAGCGCCGCCCATTTGCCGCTGTCAATCAATACACCGCTACATAACAGTCAGTTGGAATTTCCGCAGGCACGAGATTTAAGCTTACAGATCAGTGGCGGTAAACCACCGTATTTATGGTTTTTAAACGACAATCTGATTGAACAAGGTTTTCAAAACCGCTATTTACTACCGATTAACGGCAATGGCAGTTATCGTTTAGTCGTGGTGGACAGCAATGGTGACAGCGTGCAGAGCGATTTTCGGATCCGTTTTGCTGCTACGCCACAATCTAATCCTAATCGCGCTCAAATAATACCAGCGACCGCTGCTGAACCTGCAACTTCAGCAAGTGCTGATTAGCTAACGCAAAAATCAAGTCATTTTTTTTCGTTTTTTAGACATCGATTCGGGATCTTAAGCGCACTTTATTGTATCATTACGCCTTACTTCGGTTTTTAACCACCTACCGTTAAAATAAATTAAAACAATAAATAAACATGGAGTATCAACGTGTCTTCTCTTTGGCAAGATTGTCTTTCGCATTTACAAGATAAAGTGTCCACCACGGACTTCAGCACTTGGTTAAGACCATTGCAGGCAGAAATCACCGATGACGGCTTGATCCTCTATGCCCAAAACAGCTTCGTCAAAAAGTGGGTCGAAGACAAATATCTGCCGCAAATTAGAGAAACAGCTTGTTTCTTATCTAAAAATGAACGTTTTGGGGTCAAAATTATCGACGGAATCAAACCGGAAAATAAGCCTCAAGCTAAGCCGCAAGCCAGCACACTAAACGGCAACAAAGCGGTAGAAAATAAACCGTTTCGCAGCAATTTGAATTCCAAGCACACCTTTGAAAATTTCGTGGAAGGGAAGTCCAACCAGATGGCACGTGCCGTAGCACAAAAAGTGGCGGACAATCCCGGCGGTCCGACGTCCAATCCGCTCTATCTATACGGTGGCACCGGTTTGGGTAAAACCCACTTGCTGCACGCCATCGGTAACGGCATTGTGGCGTTAAATCCCGATGCCAAAGTGGTTTACATGCATTCAGAACGCTTTGTGCAAGATATGGTTAAAGCACTACGCAATGACAATATCGAAAATTTTAAAAAATTCTACCGCTCTTTAGATGCGCTGCTGATCGATGACATTCAATTTTTCGCCGGCAAAGAGGGCTCGCAAGAGGAATTTTTCCATACCTTCAATGCGCTGTTTGAAAGCAATCATCAGATTATTTTAACCTCGGATCGTTATCCGAAAGAGATCGATAAAATTGAAGATCGACTGAAATCCCGTTTCGGCTGGGGCTTGAGCATTGCCATCGAACCGCCGGATCTGGAAACTCGGGTTGCGATTTTAATGAAAAAGGCCGAAGAAAACAGTCTGGCTCTGCCGGAAGAAGTGGCATTTTTTATCGGACAGAAACTACGCACCAACGTGCGCGAACTGGAAGGCGCTCTCAATCGGGTCAGTGCCTATGCCAATTTCACCGGCAAGCACATCACTATCGATTTTGTGCGTGAAGCCCTGAAAGATATGCTGGCGCTGCAAGACAAGCTGGTCACTATCGAAAATATCCAGAAAACCGTTGCCGAATACTACAAAATCAAAGTGTCAGATCTGAAATCCAAAAGCCGTTCGCGCTCGGTCACTCGCCCGCGCCAACTGGCTATGGCACTGGCAAAGGAGCTAACCAACCGCAGTTTACCGGAAATCGGCAAAGCCTTCGGCGATCGCGATCACACCACCGTGCTGCACGCCTGCCGCACCATTGCGGATTTACGCGAAAAAGACAATAATATCCAAGAAGATTTTTCCAATTTAATTAGAACATTATCTGCATAAAATAAGAGGTTGGCTATGCAATTTTCCATCACTCGAGAAAACTTGATCAAACCGCTGCAACAAGTTTGTGGTGTACTAAACTCGCGGCCGCCGACTGCGGTGTTGCACAATTTATTGCTGCAAGTGGATCAAAATCGCTTGATTTTGACCGGCACCGATTTGGAAGTGGAACTCTCCACCCAATCGCAGCTTAAAAGTGCGGATCAAGATGGTTTTTATACCATTCCCGGTAAAAAGTTTTTAGATATCTGCCGTAGTTTTAACGACGATGCCGAAATTAACGTACTGTTTGAGGAAGATCGTGCGATTATCAGCAGCGGACGCAGCCGTTTCACACTCTCTACCCTGCCAGCCAATGAGTACCCAACTTTAACCGATTGGCACGTCGAAGTGGATTTCACCGTGGAGCAGGAAACCCTGAGCCGTTTGATTGATGCCACCCAGTTTTCGATGGCAAATCAAGATGCCCGCTATTTTTTAAACGGTATGAAATTCGAAACCGAAGGCAATTTGTTACGCACCATCGCCACCGACGGTCATCGCTTAGCCGTTTGCACCATTGCCTTAGAGCAGTCGCTGCCGAATCATTCGGTGATTATGCCGCGCAAAGGGGTGTTGGAACTCAACCGATTATTAAATGAGCCTAGCCAGCCAGTGCGAATCCAAATAGGTACCAGCAATATTCGGGTACAATTCGAACACACCGTATTCACCTCGAAACTGATCGATGGACGTTTTCCGGATTATCGACGCGTATTGCCACGCAATGCCGATCACATTATCGAAGCCGATTGGGCAACGTTAAAACAAGCCTTCTCACGCGCTGCAATTCTGTCTAACGAGCGGATTCACGGTGTGCGCTTGGCGCTGAGCCTGAACCAAATGGGCATCACCTCCAGCAATGCAGAAAAAGACGTTGCCGAGGAAGTAATCGATATTCAATATGATAACGACGAAATGGAGATCAGCTTTAATGTCAGTTATTTATTGGACGTACTCAACGCCTTAAAATGTGAAAAAGTGCGATTTCGCTTCAGCGACTCTAATTCAAGCTGCTTAATCGAAGACTGCAACGAAGCCAGCGCAGAGTACGTCATTATGCCGATGCGGTTATAACGGTTATTGCTGTGGCACTTTCCAGACTGATTATTAATGGGTTTCGCAATTTGCAAGCCGTGGATTTTGAACCGAATCCCGGCTTCAATTTTATTGTCGGCAACAACGGCAGTGGCAAAACCAGCCTTCTGGAAGCCGTTTATTACCTTGGACACGGGCGCTCGTTTAAAAGTGCGGTCAGCCAACG
>VDHG01000034.1 GCA_006228005.1 Testudinibacter crocodili | reverse complement strand
ATAATTTGAGCTATAGACTATTTTTCGCCACTCTTTTGTTTTGCAAATAAATAAGGCAAAAGTTGTGAAGTTTAGTCATTCTAAACGAACGACTTTTAACGCCGCTGTAGTACGAAAAGTAATGGCGAAAAAGAGTCATAGTCCTACGGATTGTGTTTAAAATGAGCATACTCGTCGTTGTAACCCTCATCAATAGTCCCACTATTGATTTCGGCTTACGCCTAGATTGTGCTCATTTTAAACAACAACTCAAATTATAAACAAAGATCAACAGACCCTAGTAAGCACCGGTAAAAGTTTGTTTGCCAAAATAGCATAGCGCCATTTGTTTTTTGTCGCAATGGGATTATCCGACTGTGACGGCAGCTAAAATCAAGATAACTGCGCGGTTAACAAAAAGGGCGAATCTAAATTGATCCGCCCTAAGCATAAAAAACTCGCTGATTATAGCGCTTCGATATTCAAATACTGCGCTTTAAGTTTTTCCATACCGTCTTGATACCCCGCCATTTTTGACCGCTCTTTGTCGATCACTGCCGCTGGGGCTTTAGCAACAAAGCCCTCGTTTGACAGTTTATTTTTGATACGGCTGATTTCACCTTGCAAGCGCTCAATCTCTTTGTGTAAACGTGCCAGTTCAGCCGCTTTGTCGATAAAACCCGCCATTGGCACCAGCAGTTCACAGCTGCCAACCAGTTTCGCCACCGACAGCGGTGCGGTTTCGCCTTGCGACAAGACTTGCACTGAATCCAATTTCGCCATATTTTGCAGCAAAGTGCGGTTTTTGGCTAAACAAACCGCTTCGCCCTCATTTAAATTCCGCAGCAACAGATCCAAGCCTTTGCTCGGCGGAATGTTTTTCTCAGCGCGGATATTACGCACATTGACGATAATCTCTTTCAGCCACTCAATTTCATCAAGTGCGGTTTGATCGACAAGCTCTTCATTATAACTTGGGAACGGTTGCAACATAATGGTATCGCCGCTCACGCCAACTAAACCTTTCGCCCGCTGCCAAATCTCTTCGGTGATAAACGGAATAATCGGGTGCGCTAAACGCAACAGGCTTTCCAATACGGTTAATAAGGTGTGGCGAGTGCCACGTTGTTGCGCTTCGCTGCCCTGACTAAACACCGGTTTGGTCAATTCCAGATACCAGTCGCAGAATTGGTTCCATGTGAATTCATACAGAATATTCGCAGCCAAATCAAAACGATAACTGTCCAATGCCTGACGGAAGGCTTTCACCGTATTGTTGTATTCGGCTAAGATCCAACGATCCGCCAGTGACAACTCTTTTTCGCCATCGCCAAAACCGCACGCTTTGCCTTCGGCGTTCATCAATACAAAACGGCTGGCGTTCCATAGTTTGTTACAGAAATTACGGTAACCTTCCAGGCGATTCATATCCCAGTTGATGTCACGTCCATTTGAAGCCAGTGCGCTCAAAGTGAAGCGCAGTGCATCAGTGCCATGCTGATTGATGCCGTTCGGGAACGCTTTGCGTGTGGCTTTTTCGATTTTTTCCGCCAACTGCGGTTGCATCATATTGCCGGTGCGTTTTTCCACCAACGCTTGCAAATCAATGCCGTCGATCATATCCAGCGGATCGATCACGTTACCTTTGGATTTCGACATTTTTTGCCCGCTTTCATCACGGATCAAACCGGTGACATACACGGTTTTGAACGGCACTTGCGGCTTACCGTCTTTATCTTTGATAAAGTGCATAGTGAACATAATCATTCTGGCAACCCAGAAGAAGATGATATCAAAGCCGGTGATCAATACGCTAGTCGGGTGGAACATCGCCAAATCAGAGGTTTGCTTCGGCCAACCCAAGGTGGAAAAGGTCCACAGACCGGCAGAGAACCACGTGTCCAGCACATCATCATCTTGACGCAATTCGATATCGGCGGCTAGATTGTGTTTTGACCGCACTTCCGCTTCATCACGGGCGACATACACATTACCGTGGTTGTCGTACCACGCCGGAATACGGTGTCCCCACCATAATTGGCGCGAAATACACCAGTCTTGAATATCACGCATCCAAGAAAAATACAGGTTTTCATACTGCTTCGGCACGAACTGAATTTCACCGTCTTCCACCGCACGAATCGCCTCTTTTGCCAACGGTGCTACGCTGACATACCATTGGTCAGTCAGCATCGGCTCAATCGGCACACCGCCGCGGTCGCCGTAAGGCACTTTCAGATCGTGCGGCTTGATTTGATCGAGTAACCCCAATTCTTCAAACTCCGCAACCAACTGTTTACGCGCCGCAAAACGTTCTAAACCACGATAGTTTTCCGGAATAAAGGCTTGGTAATCGGTATTGGCTTTACCGTCACTATTCAACACTTCCGCTTGTTCACGGATATCCGCATTCAGGGTCAACACATTTACCATCGGTAAATGATGACGTTTGCCGACTTCATAGTCGTTAAAATCATGTGCAGGGGTGATTTTCACAACACCGGTGCCAAACTCGCGATCAACATAGTCATCAGCGATAATCGGAATTTCACGATTAGCCAATGGCAATAATACCGTTTTACCGATTAAGGATTGATAGCGTTCATCTTCTGGATGCACCGCCACCGCAGTATCACCCAGTACGGTTTCAGGACGTGTGGTTGCCACGACCAAATAATCCAAACCATCCGCCGTTTTTGCGCCGTTTGCCAGTGGATAGCGGAAATGCCACAAACTGCCTTTGCTCTCTTTATTTTCCACTTCCAAATCGGAAATCGCAGTGTGCAGTTTCGGATCCCAATTGACCAAGCGTTTGCCGCGATAAATCAAGCCCTCTTCATGCAAACGCACAAACACCTCTTTCACCGCATCAGACAAGCCCTCGTCCATGGTGAAACGTTCACGTTCCCAATCGACCGAGTTCCCGATACGGCGCATTTGTTGGCTGATGGTACCGCCAGATTCGGCTTTCCATTGCCAAATGCGATCAATAAAGGTTTCACGGCTGAAATCATGCCGAGTTTTGCCTTCTTCCGCCGCAATTTTGCGCTCAACCACCATTTGGGTTGCAATCCCGGCGTGATCGGTGCCTGTTTGCCATAACGTGTTGTCACCTTGCATCCGATGATAACGAATCAGGGTGTCCATCAACGTCTGTTGAAAAGCATGCCCCATATGCAAACTGCCGGTCACATTCGGCGGTGGAATCGCAATGCTGTAACTCGGACGAGAACGATCTTCCGACGGTTTAAAATAGCCGCTTTCTTCCCAATGTTTATACAGCGTTTGTTCTACTGCCGATGCTTCAAAGCGATCCGGCATTTCAAAGGTTTTTGTCATAGGTTTCTCTATCTTATTGATTAACAATATTAGGATTGTTTTCTTTTAGAATAAAAATACTCGGCTATTTTCTCTTGTACTTTTAATTCACGTTGTTCGAAATTTTCAATTTCTTGTTTTAATTCATTAAGCAATTCTTGCTCTGATGGCAAATACATCTGATATCGGCTGGCAAAAATCTGATTTTGATTTTCTGGCAAGGTAAATTTCACCATCGAATCATTTTTATCTGCACACAGCAAAATTCCAATCGTTGGATTTTCATGCGGTAGTTTTTCTACGCGATCAAAATAATTCACATACATCTGTAATTGCCCAATATCTTGGTGAGTTAATTTATGTGTTTTAATTTCAATAAGCACAAAGCATTGTAATAAGCGATTATAAAATACCAAATCGACAAAAAACTCATCACCGTCCAGATGTAAGCGTTTTTGACGTGCGACAAAGGAAAAACCATTTCCCATTTCAAGCAAAAAATCTTGTAGATTGCTAATAATCGCCTGTTCTAAATCTTTTTCATAATAAGCCGCTTCGCGTTTTAATCCTAAAAACTCCAAAATCATTGGATCTTTAATAATTTCTTTCGGATCAATTGGATACTGCTGATTTCGAGCAACCTCCAATACACTGTCCTTGTCGTTACTCAACAATAAACGCTCATACAACTGGCTATTAATCTGGCGTTCAAGTTGGCGTGAACTCCAGTTATTTTTGGCACATTCGGCAAGGTAATACTCACGTTTATCCGCATTTTCAAACGGCAATAATAACTTATAATGCGTCCAACTCAATTGTGTCCGCAGTGCGGACGCAATTGGAAATAAGCGGAAAAATTGGCGATAACGTTCTAGTTGGCGACGAGAAAAACCGCTTCCAAACTCCGGTTGCAGTTGCTCGGAAAGATAACGAATCAAATAACTTCCATAATCCGCTCGCTCTTGCCCAAGCTGCTCTTCTTCAAAAATACGTTTACCAATATGCCAATACATCAAGGTGCGTTGGTGATCAACAACTCGAATCGCTTGTTCGCGCGATTGATGAATGATCAGCTTAACATCGGTAATCATATTCTGTGAAATGAGCATTATTTGTCTCTACTAATTTAAATATGCAAAATCACGAAACTTGCTGTGTCGTCAATTCAAATCCCAGCTGACGATACTGTTTATAGCGTTCGCGCGCCTGAATTTTGGCTTGTTCTTCAACCGGTACAAAATCAATCACCTGATTAAAGCTGTTGGCAAAATCGGGCACCGCACTTTGCAGTGATATCAGCAGATCGCGCCGTTGGCTATTGCGTTTGCCGAGCCAACTGATTTCAATTGGGGTGGCATAAGTGGTGATTTCGCCGGACAAATTATGCGGCACAAACTGTTCCGGATCACGCTGCCATAACGCTTCGTCGAGCAGCAACGCCTGTTGTTCCGTTTCACAAGCAATCAACACCCGCTTGCCCAAGCGCCACGCATCAGCTGCCAAATCACAGCTCAGCGCTTCTTGCGCATTCAGTTCCGAATCCGCTTTTTCCGCCTGCAAAAGATAAAATTGTGCCTGTTTCACCACTCGTTGCCCTATTTTTTGTATTCAAGCTTCAGTTATAAGCTTCCATATTCAAGATTCAAGTATTTCGATGCCTTGATTATCGCTTGAAATAAACGGCTAATTTTAGCGAAAAAAGTGTCATAACGAAAGGAGAAAATATAAGTCGGAATATAAAACAAAAAGTGCGGTCGTAAAAAAATCGCCACCTTATTAATGATAAGACGGCGATTCTGTTCTTTCAAATCAAATGAAGTGTCAAGCGATTGTATCTCGGATTTGCTCCAGATCATAATCACTCGGGATAACCTCCACCGGATTGACTTTTGCTAAAATCCCTTCCAGCTTTTTAGTCGGACGACATTCCGAAACCACTGCGCTTCCTAACGCAATAGAACGATATTTTGCCTTATTCAACGCCACGCAAATTTGCTCAGCATCTTGTACAGATACACATTCAAATTTTCGCACGACTAAAGGTGCAAGCGCCATGACAACCTCCTTTATATAATTAATTTAAAGATAATAGAAAATAGGCAAGGCTAACTATACACCATTTTTTGCTTAAATTTATAGCTGAAACCAACGAAAACTTGATTTTAAGCCAATTTTTGCCACTTATTTCGCCTTATTTAGTAAATATTGTACCAATAATGCGACCGGACGCCCGGTTGCACCTTTTTCTGCCCCGGATTTCCATGCCGTGCCGGCGATGTCTAAATGTGCCCAAGGATATTTTTTCGTAAAGTTAGATAAAAATGCTGCTGCGGTGCTCGCGCCCCCCCAGCGACCACCAATATTGGCAAGATCGGCAAAATTGGATTTCAGCTGTTCCTGATACTCTTCACTCAACGGCAAGCGCCAAGCTTTATCCAACGATTGCGCTGCTGCGTGTTCCAATTGTTGCGCCAACTGATCGTCGCTGCTAACCAGACCACTGTTGTGCTGCCCCAATGCAACCACACAAGCACCGGTTAACGTAGCAACGTCAATCACGGCTTCTGGTTCAAAACGTTCCACGTAAGTCAACGCATCGCACAGCACTAAACGTCCTTCAGCATCGGTGTTCAATACCTCAACGGTTAAGCCATTCATCGTGGTTAAGATATCGCCCGGACGATAGGCATTGCCGTCCGGCAAATTTTCGCAACCTGCCAAAATCGCTACAATATTCAATGGCAGTTTTAATTCGGCTACCGCTTTCATCACCCCATAAACCGCTGCCGCACCACCCATGTCATATTTCATTTCATCCATTTCTGCCGCCGGTTTTAACGAAATACCACCAGCATCAAAGGTCAGCCCTTTGCCCACCAACACAATCGGTTTCGCTTGTGGATTCGGGTGATTTTTATATTCCATCACCGACATAAACGCTGGATTGTGCGAACCCCGTGACACCGCTAAATAGGCGTCCATCTTAAGCTCCGCCATTTGCGCTTCGTCAATAATCGTGGTGTTAAGCAGCGCAGATTCGTCAGCAAGTTGCTTAGCGCAGTCTGCCAAATATGCGGGATTACAAACATTCGGCGGGCAATTTGCAACATCTTTTGCCGCTTTCACGCCGTTGGCAATCGCGCACGCATGGGCAATCGCCTGTTCTGCTCTGGCAATATCATCGGCACTCACCGCAAAGACGATACTATTCAGCGCTTGACGCTGCTCTGATTTTTTACTTTTAAACGCATCAAATTGATAACGGGCTTGCTGCACTGCTTCCAATGCAAACCGCACTTTCCAATATATTCCACGTTTAGCCACTTGCACTTCATTTAAAAAGCTGACCGCACTTTGCGCATTGGTATCACGCAGTGTGCTAAAGGCTTTCTGCACCACTTGCTGATATTGACGTTCGCTTAAGGCTTGCGCTTGGTCACCGCAGCCGAGCAATAAAACCCGTTTTGCCGACAAATGCGGCACATGATGCAGCATCAGGCTTTGTCCGACTTTGCCTTCGATTTCCACTTGTTGCAACATTTGACTCAAATAGCCACCACTTGCATTGTCCAATTGTTGCGCCGCCGGGCTAAGTTGTTGTTTTTCATATACTGCCACCATCACACAATCACTTGGTTGCGCCGCCGCTCCAATTTGGCTCAAGGTAAATTCCATTTTGTTCTCCTGATAATTTTTATTGTTGTCACGATTAAAATAAGGGTATCATTATACGATTTATCGTAGCAGATAACAGCGATTAACAAAAACTTTGTTTCTGAGCGATAATTATTTTCATTTTTGTTGTCTTAATAACAGATTGATTCTGTAAGCAAACCTAAAACTACAAGGGCTGACCGTGATCTTACTTAAATATTTAACCAAAGAGATTTTCAAAAGCCAGATTGCTATTCTGTTTATTCTGCTGTTGATCTTTTTTGCTCAACAGTTAGTACGGGTACTAGGCTCTGCAGTAAATGGTAGCGTGCCTTCCGACTTGGTTTTTTCTTTACTTGGGCTAGGCATGCCGACAATGGCGCAATTAATGTTGCCACTATGCTTATTTATCGCCATTTTAATGACACTCGGTCGCCTGTATGCCGACAGTGAAATCACAGTGATGCGCGCTTGCGGTGTCGGACAGCGGATTTTAATGCGGGTTGCGCTGCTGCTGTCACTGCTTACCGCAGCTCTTGCCGCCTATAACGCTTTCTGGCTTTCACCTTGGGCAATTGAGAAGCAAGTGAATATGCTTGAACAAGCAAAAGCCAACCCAACGCTGTCCGCCTTAAACCCCGGTCAATTTATCAGTAATAATGACGGCAATTTCGTGTTATTTATTGATGATGTCGAAACCAACCGTTTAGACAATATCTATCTATTCCAAATGCGTGAACGCGGTAATATCAAACCGTCGGTTTTGGTGGCAGAAAACGGGCAGCTGGAAGCACTGCCGAACGGCGATCAAATCTTAAAACTCAATAACAGCGAACGCTATGAAGGTAGCGCGATTCTGCCTGATTTTAAAATTACCCGTTTTGATGATTACCAAGCCTATCTGACCTTTGCTAATGTGGAGTCCGAAAGTGACAAAATCGAACGCTTAAACCTCAGCCAGCTACTCAACGACGACTCTGACGCAGCACAAGCTGAATTGTGGTGGCGGATCTCGCTGGTGCTTGCTGTGCCTTTAATGGCGCTACTTGCCGTACCGTTAAGCAAAGTCAATCCACGTCAAGGGCGGTTTGCTAAAATGCTGCCCGCACTTTTGTTATATTTGATCTATTTTCTGTTGCTGAGCTCATTAAAATCTGCCGGCAGCGGCGGCAAAGCCGATGCTACAGTTTTGATTCCGTTAGTTCATTTGGCTTTTTTCTTGATAGCCATCATCTTAAACAGCTGGAACAGTGCCTTTATGTATAAAGTTCGCCATTTTGTCTCCCCCAACTCGGCGCTGGAGGATTAATTTATGTTTGGTGTATTAGATCGTTACATTGGTCGGACTATTTTCGGCACAATTTTAACCACTCTGTTTATGCTGGTCGGTCTGTCTGCCATCATCAAATTCGTCGAACAATTTCGTGATGTCGGCAAAGGCAGCTATGACAGCCTGCAAGCCATTTATTATACCTTACTGACGATGCCGCGCGATGTAGAAACGTTTTTCCCGATGGCGGCATTGTTAGGCGCATTAATCGGACTCGGTGCACTTGCTGCCAACAGTGAATTAGTGGTGATGCAAGCCTCTGGTTTTTCACGCCTAAAAATCGGACTATCGGTAATCAAAACTGCGATTCCGCTCATTTTAGCAATTATGCTGCTCGGCGAATGGGGAATCCCACAAACCGAACAATTTGCACGCAATATGCGCTCGCAAGCGATTTCCGGCGGTTCACTGCTATCGGTACAAAACGGTATTTGGGCAAGAGACGGAAATAGTTTTGTCTATATCCAAAATGTCACCGATAACAGCACGTTGAATAATATCTATATTTATCAATTTGATGATCAACGTCGCTTAAAAACCATGCAGCACGGCAACCAAGCCACTTATCAGGAAGCCGATGGAAATTGGCTCTTTAATCAATTTAGTGAAACCATCATTGAAGAGGATTCGATTCAAAACCGCAACTACCTCAATCACATTTGGCAATCCGGGCTGACGCCGGATAAACTACTGACGGTGAGTTTGAAAGCGACTTCACTCTCGATCAGCGGCTTAAACAGCTATGCGACCTTCCTAAAAGAGAGCGGACAAGACGCCAAACAGTTTGAGCTGCTCTACTGGCGTAAACTGGTTCAACCGATTTCTGTCGCGGTGATGATGTTATTGGCGCTGTCTTTTATTTTCGGCCCGCTACGCAGCGTCACCACCGGCGCGCGCATTGTCACCGGTATCGTGTTTGGTTTCGCTTTTTATGTGATCAACGAAACCTTTGGACGCGTCACTATGGTGTTCAACATTCCATCAGTTATCGGCGCATTGCTGCCGAGCTTGCTGTTTTTGCTGCTGACATGGTGGCTATTGAAGCGTAAACCGAGTTAATTTTGTTAGGGTCTGTTGATCTTTATTTATAATTTGAGCTATAGA
>VDHG01000033.1 GCA_006228005.1 Testudinibacter crocodili | reverse complement strand
GACTTTAGTTTATTTTTTTGTCCCACTGAATAACAGTAAGACTTCACCAATGTCTTGCACAAGTGCCCACACAGATTGTCTGATATATTGTTAAAGAACGAAAAACACTACCTTTTAGCAAGGTTATTTCAACTTATAAAAGTGAAATGGTCGGCGAGATAGGATTTGAACCTACGACCCACTGGTCCCAAACCAGTTGCGCTACCAAGCTGCGCTACTCGCCGACTGCTACTTCTTAGTATAACTAACAGAAGTAAATGGGGTGGCTAATGGGACTTGAACCCACGACAACCGGAATCACAATCCGGGGCTCTACCAACTGAGCTATAGCCACCATTGATGTTGACAAGCGTTAGCTGAATCAAATGCGAACGCATGGCGCGCTCGACAGGATTCGAACCTGAGACCTTTGGCTCCGGAGGCCAACGCTCTATCCAACTGAGCTACGAGCGCACATCGCGTCGTTGCGGGGCGCATATTAAGTGTTTCTGAATAACTTGTCTAGTGCTTTTTCGTTTTTTTTTCTCACCTGCTGTTAAAATATGCAAATTGGCGATTATTTCCTAATTTTCTGTTTATTTTGCCTGCGCAATCATAATCTATTCGTCAAATAATAATACGCATATTTCAGCAGATTCACTTGTCTACGCCAACGTGTTGGTTGGCTTAATAAACGGTACAACCACTCTAAATTGGCTTTTTGCCAGATTAATGGCGCACGTTTAACTCTTCCGGTAAAAACATCATAAGTACCACCAACGCCCATATATAATGCTTGCGGATACGCCTGTTGGCACGCCTGCATAAACCGCTCTTGCTTTGGTGATCCCATTGCGACCGTGATAATTTTCGCACCACTGGCTTTAATTTTTTCGATTAATTCCGCTTGCTGCTCTGCTTTAAAATAGCCGTCTTGCGACCCGACTAAATTCACCTGCCATTGTGCTTTTAATTTTTGTTCGGTTTCTGCCAACACCGCCGGCTGCCCACCGACCAAAAATACCGGCGTCTGCAATTTTCCCGCCTTTTCCATCAAGGCATACCACAAATCACAGCCAGCCACCCGTTGCAAAGTGCGGTATTGCGGGTATTTTTTCTGGATAGATTTGACTATACTCATGCCGTCGGCATATTTAAATTCAGCATTCAGCAGCAGTTGCTTAATTTCCGGTTGTTTTTCAGCGGTGATAATTTTTTCTGCATTAATTGCAATTAATTTGCCTTGCTGCACCCCATTTTCATTCAATAAAAAAGCTAAAAAGGTGGTTTGATCTTTAACGGCTAAAATATCGATGCCGCGAATAGTGACTTTTTCCATTATTTTTCTGCTCTCAAGATTTGATTAATTTTATTTGTACACTGTTGGTTTGCCGAAACAGTAAGACGATAACTTTTGCCAGCACTACCGCAATCGCAAAAATCAAGGCAAAGAACACAAAACGCGACACAAACGCATCCATTCCTTCCCTGACCAAGACGATAATATTAAAAATATTGGCGAAACAATAAGCTTGAATCAAGGCACCGTTACTGCGGTGAAGTGTGCTTTTGCCGTATTGGTAGAAAAAATCCATTGCTTTCAACAACCAGCCGCATAACCATGCGCCCAACACCATCAACGGTACGCCCCCCATAATTAAAAATGATCCGAGCAGCGTTGGTGAAATCGCCAGCCCCGCATAATAATTCAGCACTTCCCAGGTAAAATAGTTGGCGGAATTAACCACTAAGTCCGGACGATTTTCCCATAATCCTTTAGGAATAAAGACATAAAAATCACGGATAATCGGCGCCAACCCTTGAAATTCAATCTTTTGGTAATACGAGAACAGCAGTGCTAGATTTTCCCATGGCGAAAAGGTATCTCGGGTTAAATACAAAAAGGTATAAAACGCCTCACTGCCACTGACATCCAAACCGTAGCGCGCCAATGCCAACCCGAACATCGCCACAATCGCCACACCGCCGGCTATCGCCAAGGTCGTAATCGAAATATAGCCTTTGCTGATGCCGATAAAGAAGAAAATCGCCACTGCCAGCGCGATATTGGCACGAGTTCCGCCCACCAATAAATAGGTCAACACCCCAAAACTGACGCCGAACAACAAAAACAGCAGCCAATTGAGTTTACTCGGTTTTAAAAAATAGAAAATCAGTAACGCCGGTAAAAAAAAGTAGAAAAAGCGTTTAAGTGCGGTTCCGCTGACGCTTTGTGAGAAAATTTGGCTATAACTGTCGAGTTTGAACAATAGAAAACCGTTGAAGCTGAAAAACAGACCGATGGTCACCAATGCCACCAAAAGTAATATCACGCCGGCGATAATCGCTTCTGAAGCGGAATATTGACGAGCGGTTGCGACAGTAACAGTTACTGGTTGAATTTTACGTGGTAACAACCGCACTTGGTAAGCCACATAATACAGCAGATAAAAAATCAGTGCAGAAAACTGGGCTATAAACAGAATCTCAAACGGCAGCAACGGCACATTGAAACCGAATGCCAGCACCATACTGAACGGAAAACCTAAATAAAACGTCAGTAAATAAACCAACGTGAATAATAGATGAAAAGAAAACCGCACTTTTTTGAATGATTGATAGGCTAAATAGCCAATCAAGATCACTGAAAAAGTGTAAAGCAGTACCAAAATGCTAAGTTGAGCTAAGGTTAACATAGTTGATCTCTTATTTCTGTGCCAATTTTTGCAGCAGATCCAGCCAGCCTTGAACAAAGTTCGGTGCAAAAAAATCAATCCGAGTTTTATCCAATTCTGACAACCGCACTTTAGCGCTATTTAAGCTTTCTCGGCTGACCTCCGCCAGCTGGACAAACGGGATTTGCTGTTGTTGCATATCCAAACAAAACGGATTCTCACAGTTCAGCACCAGCGGAACATTAAATTGCGTCAATAAACAAATGGTGCCGATTCCCTGCTGCCGAGAAAAAATAAAATAGCCGGCATCACATTGCGCCAGCATGGATAAATAGTCTTGAAAATCAATCCGCTGTTCAAACACCGTGACCGCACTTGCGGCAAATAGCTCGGCGGCTTGGCTTTTAACTGTGTTGATATACGCTTGATTATGCTCCGGATAGCCCATTGGGATCAAAATCTGCACTTGCTCGCCCAACTGTGCCTTAATGCGTTGCAACGCTTCTACATGGCGGTTGGATGGATCGCCGGAATTGCCCAATAAAATCGTTAACGGACGATCGCTAACCGCACTTGCTAAAGGCGGTTTTAAACTAGGATCCATTTTGGTCGGAAAATACAGCACCGTTTGCTCTGCATTCGAATTAATTTGACTGAACCGTTGCAAATCGCCAGCAGTCGCAAACACATAGCGTAATTTTTTCTGCGCCATACGCCGCAACGGGTAAAACAGTTTGAATTGTAGTTGGTTAGAATCTTCATACAAATCTGCTCCCCAAATGTGCCAGCCGATGCGATCCAGCGGTAATTTATTGCATAATATCGCCAGCCACAACGCAACATTGAACTGCCCGTGCAGCAGATAGAAAGTATCTGAGCGTTGTTTAGCTTCTTTAATCAAAAAGTTAGCCAACGCTTTTTTGCTGGCAAAACGTTTCACTTCCGGCGGATCATTTTCACTGCTGCCGCCGACAATATAAAATGCCGCACGCGCTTGCGACGGAATCCGCTCCCATAATTGTTCACGGAAAAACGCCATCACCGTTTGGTTATGGTGCGGAATATTCGAGCCGAAAATATGGCAAATTCTCATGATTGGTCCTTACTGCTGAGTGAGTGGCTTGCCGGCTCGTTTTAGGTACAGCGCAAAGCCGATAACACACAGCATAAAATAACTGAAATAAGTGATCAAATACGACTGGGTTGCACCGACCGCACCATTGAGCGGAATCAGCCAATAAGACGTGCCCAATAATAAAATAAACTGGCTAATTTCTGCCAAGACATACAGTTTTAGTGCAGCTTTCGCCACGATCAGATAACCGAACACATACGCCGATACTTTAAACACATCGCCCAACAGCTGCCAGATAAACAGATTCTCCATCGGCAAAAACTGCTCAGAAAACAGAATCCGAATCACTAGCTCCCGCAACAGATAGATTGCAATGCTGACCAACAACACCGTCGGCAGCACAAATTTTAATGCTTTGCCCACTTCGCGCTGAATTTGACGAGGATCGTTTAATTTGGCAAACGTCGGCAGTAAATACACCGAAAACGCAGCGGTGATAAATTGCAAATAAGCATCAGAAATCTTGCTGACGCCCTGCCATAAACCAACGTCGTGCAGACTATAAAATTCCAGCAGTCGATCACGCATGACAATGTAAGCCACCGGCAACGTAATCGCAGTGATCAACACCATGCCGGAAAATTTGAGCAATTTTTTCGCTTGTTCAGACTCAAAGTGCGGTTTGAATAATCTCAATGAAAATGACTTTTTGAGAACAACGATCGCAGGCAAAAACGTGAGCGCCGGAATCAATGCCAAACCAATTAGTGCTCCTTGATAGCCTAAATAGTGCTGTGCCAGTAAAAACAGCAGCATACCTAACAGCGAGCCGATGATGATACTGAGTGCATTGGCTTTAGCATTGCGTTGTCCACGCAAGATAGCCAGAAAATAGTTGCTCAAAGCCATGCCGAATTGCAGCACCGCCAGCACTCGGATCACACTTTGATAGCCGTTTTCGGCAAATAGAAAATTCGCAATCGGCACGGCGAAGCCGAACAGCAAAATGCCAACCAGTGCCGAGAATAGCACAATAATCAGTGAAGACGTGGCTAACACCGCTTGTAACTGTGCGGGCTTTTCTTCATATTCCGCCACATATTTGGTCACACCGTTGAAGATTCCGCCGCCGGCAAATACGCCGAGCACCGTCAACAGCGTCATGTAGTTAGCCGCGCGCCCAACACCTTCGGTGCCGAACGTGACCGCCAGCAACTTGACGACCAGTAAGCCGATAAGAATTTTTACCAAGGTGGACGACGCTGTCCAAACAGTGGTGCTTCCAAGTGATTTTTTCATAAACAGACCACCGCACTTTGCAATAAATTAATACCGAACCAAGTGCGATCACCGTTATGCTTGCAGATACGCAGTCGCAACCGAAATCACCTTTTCCACTTCACTGTCCGTCATATTATAAAACAGCGGTAAACGCACCAAACGCTCACTTTCTTGGGTGGTAAAGTGATCTTCAGCGTTAAACCGCCCAAATTTTTCGCCCGCTGGACTGGAATGTAGTGGCACATAGTGGAACACGCTCATAATCTCTGCCGCTTTCAGGGCATCAATGAACGAAGTGCGGTCAGCCACATCATTCAGTTTCAGGTAGAACATATGCGCATTGTGCTGGCAATCTTGCGGAATCGACGGTAGCTCAACACGCTGATCGGCAAACGGTTGAAACGCTTGGTAATATTGCTGCCAAATGGCTAACCGACGTTGATTGATCTGCTCTGCCGCTTCCAGTTGTGCATACAGATATGCCGCTTGCAGATCCGACATCAAGAAACTGGATCCCATATCGCGCCAGGTATATTTATCCACTTGTCCACGGAAAAATTGGCTACGGTTAGTGCCTTTTTCGCGGATAATCTCTGCTCGTTCGATCAAATTCACATCATTAATCAGCGTTGCGCCACCTTCGCCGCCGGCGGTGTAGTTTTTAGTTTCGTGGAAGCTATAACAACCGATATGCCCAATTGTACCTAACGCTCTGCCTTTATAATTCGCCATCACGCCTTGCGCCGCATCTTCGATCACCCACAGTTTGTGTTTCTCGGCAAGCGCCATAATGGAATCCATTTCACACGCTACTCCGGCGTAATGTACTGGCACAATCGCTTTAGTTTTTGGTGTGATTGCGGCTTCAATCTTGCTCTCGTCCAAGTTCATGGTGTCGGGACGAATATCGACAAACACAATTTTTGCACCGCGCAACACAAACGCATTAGCGGTGGAAACAAACGTGTAGCTCGGCATAATCACTTCGTCGCCCGGCTGAATGTCAATCAGCAACGCCGCCATTTCCAACGAGGCGGTGCATGACGGGGTCAACAGCACTTTTTTGGCTTTGAACTGCTGTTGCTGCCACTGTTCTGCCAATTTGGTGAACGGACCGTCACCACTGAGTTTGCCGCTGGTCAACGCTTTGGCGATTTGCTGCTGTTCGGTGCCGACGACCGGCGGTTTGTTAAATGGAATCATAATCTATCCTTGCTGCTTATAATGCTAATTCGTTTATTGTTTCGAATGATAAAACCAATAGCTAATCTGCTCGAGCCGTGCCTGTTTTTGGTAGAGGTTGATGGCTTGGCGGTTATTCGCTTGCGTGGCAATCCACATCTGTTGCTTTTGCTGCTGCAAACACCAGTTGACCGCACTTTGCAATAATTGCTTGGCAATGCCACGCCCTCTGGCGTGTTCGGCAACCGCTAACAAGCCGACTCTGGCTTGGGTTGAGTCAATCACGCGCAAGCTAATCGCCCCCTGAATCTCATTGTGTTGATTTTTCAGCAACAAACACAGATCATCAAATTGCGCCAACACCGCTTTGCGAATCCAGGTGCGATAAAAACGGCTGTTTTGCTCGGCGCTGAACCACGGCTGACGAAAACGGCTGCTTAAAAATGCACTGCCAAAAATTGTTTCCAATTGATCAATATCATCGATAGCGGCGGTGCTGAAGCCTGATTCGCTTTGCATACTCTGATTTAACGACAAGCAAAAATCCAGCTCGCCTTCGACAAATTCAAACCCTAAGTTTTGCAGCTGTTGAATCTGCGGCAATTGATCGGCGTGCAGTTTGCATTGCACCAGATCAAAATCGTGCCAAACCGCACTTTCTTGATTAAATTCAGGCTTCTCCAATTCAGAGGAAAGTGCGGTCTGCGCTGGCAAAAATTGCAATTTTGCAATCCGTTGCCCGAAAAACTCACTTTCCCACTGGCTGCTGATCAGCTCAAAACCGCACTTTGCCATGTTTTTCAGCTTCTCCAAATTCCACGGGTATCAATCACCCATTGCTGCTGAATTTGTTGCGGCGCAACCGCTTTAAACTGTTTGTGATCGACCAATAACACTAAAATATCAGCTTCGGTTAAGGCTTGATCCAATTCAGTTAATTGCACTTTTTGTTGTAGTTGTGCCGATAATTTTTCGATATTCGGTTCTACCGCTAACACTTTGCCCACATGCCATTGTGCCAATTCTGCGGTAATTTCCACTGCCGGACTTTCGCGCAAATCGTCGATATCCGGTTTGAACGCTAAGCCTAAACAGGCAATGGTGATCTCAGACGCCTTACAATCGCGTTGTGTCACGGCTTCTGCCAGCGCCTGTTTGACCTGTTCGATCACCCAATGTGGCTTGTAATCGTTGACTTCACGGGCAGTACGAATCAAACGAGCCTGCTCTGGGCTTTGCGCCACGATAAACCACGGATCCACTGCAATGCAGTGCCCGCCGACGCCGGCGCCCGGCTGCAAAATATTCACACGTGGGTGGCGATTCGCCAGCTTAATCAATTCCCAGACACTGATTTTCAAGTGGTCACAAATCAGCGACAGTTCGTTGGCAAACGCAATATTGACATCACGGAAACTATTTTCAGTCAGTTTGCACATTTCCGCAGTACGCGCGTTAGTTACAATGCATTCGCCTTTGACAAATAATTGGTATAAACGTGCTGCTTGTTCAGCGCAAGCTGGCGATAAACCACCGATCACGCGATCATTAGAGAATAACTCTTGCATGATTTTGCCCGGCAGCACACGCTCCGGACAATACGCCAGTTTAATATCTGCTTGGTCACCGACTTGCGATGGAAAACTCAAATCCGGACGCAGCTCCATCAACCACTGTTCTACCTGTTCGGTTGCCCCGACCGGCGAAGTCGATTCCAGCACCACCAAATTGCCCTTTTGCAACACCGGCGCAATGCTTTTGGAAGCTGATTCGACATAACTGAGATCCGGCTGGTAGTGATCTTTAAATGGGGTCGGCACGGCAATTAAAAATGCATCTGCCGGCAGCACTTTGGTACTGGCGGTCAACAGACCTTGCTCAACCGCACTTTTCACTGCCACATCTAAATCCGGCTCGACAATATGAATTTTGCCTTGATTGATGGTGTCCACCGCATAGCGGTTCAGATCCACACCCAACACGCGCTTACCGCTGCTAGCAAATGCGGTCGCCGTCGGCAAGCCGATATACCCCAAACCGATGACCGAAATTGTATTAAATTCTGTACTCATAACCTTTTACTCTAACTGGCTGTTATGCCAAAAATTGTTTAATGGCGGTAATGATTCTTTCGCAAGCCTTACCGTCGCCATAAGGATTATTGGCTTTTGCCATGCTTTGATAGTGCAACGGCTCGTTCAATAATCGCTCAACCTCTGTGATGATCCGTTGCGGATCAGTGCCAACCAAGCGTACCGTCCCGGCTTGCACCGCTTCCGGGCGCTCGGTGGTCTCGCGCATCACCAACACTGGTTTGCCCAGTGACGGCGCTTCTTCCTGAATCCCACCAGAGTCGGTCAAGATCAGGTAAGCGCCGTTCATCAAATAGACAAACGGCAGGTAGTCCTGCGGTTCAATCAGAAATACGTTATCCATGTCCGATAACCAGCGCTCGACCGGCTCACGCACATTTGGATTCATATGTACCGGATAAACCACTTGAATATCAGCATGATTTTTTGCCAAACTGGCAATACTTTGACAAATGCGTTCAAACCCAGCGCCAAAACTTTCACGGCGATGTCCAGTGACTAACACTAATTTTTTCTGTGGATCCAAAAACGGGTAGCGCTGCGCTAATTGTGTTGAAAGTGCGGTATCTGCCGCCAATTTTTGTTTGACCCACAACAACGCATCAATCACGGTATTCCCCGTGACCACGATACTGCCGCTCGGTTTATTTTCCTGTAACAAATTCTGCTGAGAACTCAACGTCGGCGCAAAATGGTAACTGGCAATCGCACCAGTCAGACAACGGTTACCCTCCTCCGGCCATGGCGAGTAGATATTGCCAGTACGCAAGCCTGCTTCAACATGCCCCACTTTAATCTGTTGATAATAGCACGCCAAACTGGTGGCAAATGTGGTCGTGGTGTCGCCGTGCACCAAGACTAAATCCGGCTTAAATTCAGCCAGCACCGGTTTTAGCTCCTGCAAAATCCGCACACTGATGTCGGTCAGATCCTGCCCAGCTTTCATGATATTCAGATCATAATCCGGCACCAACTCAAACAGGTTTAGCACTTGATCCAACATTTGACGATGCTGTGCGGTGACGCACACTTTCGCCTCGATTTGTGGGTCACCCGCTAACGCTTGTGCCAGTGGTGCCATTTTAATCGCTTCCGGACGAGTGCCGAAAACCGTCAATATTTTGAATTTTTTCATATTAAAAATCTTCACCTATTTGTTGCTAGCGGTATGTTGTCTTAACGCCAAAATAATCGCCAACGCAGAACCCAACAGCAATGCGGCAAAAGCTGCTGCCAAGATCCATAACATTGCGTTCGGGCTGTAAGGTGATAGCGGCTGTGCTGGCGTTTTCAAGTAGTGAAAAGCGCTGAATTGATTATCCAGCGGCTGTACCGATGTCATCATCGCCAATTTGCTCTGCCAAACCGAAGCTGGCACAATATTGCCTCGCTGATCTTGTTCCAACTTGTTGCTGACGGCCAAGTTGACTTGATCAAACAGGGTTTTCCATTGGCTGATCAAACGGGTGTATTCGGTCTGACGGGTCGTAATATTGGCGTATGCCACAAATGCCGTCAATAGCTCTGCCGCCTGTTTCGGATTGTTCAACGTCAGCTCAATTTTATCATTGCTGTTATTGCGCGCATTGCCTTCGACAAAATTAACACTGGTGATCAGGCTTTCCAATAAACCGTCGTCATGGTTTTTATCACCATTCATCATCTGCTTATAATAATCCGTGCTGAGCCAGAAGTTTTTCAAGACATCATAAGATTTAACCTGTTGGACAAATTGTTGATAAACCGATTGCGGCAGAGTCAGCGATTCAGCATTGACTGCATTACCACTTAGCGTTTGCTGCGGTTGTACCGCACTTGAGTCAGCCGAAATCAAGTTGTACATATTGTACAACGCATAATAATTGCCCAATTCATTTTCTCGTGGGGCTTCAATATAGGCTTCCGCACGCCAAGAGGGTTTTACAACAAAAGCAGTTACAACATAGGCTAGTGCAGCAGCTGCTCCCATTAACAGCAGAATTAACCAACTTTTACGCCACAGAATGCTGACAAATGCAAGCAGATCAAGCTGTTCTATTAATTGTGGTTGTTGCGGCGTATGTTGCTGAGATGAATTATGTTCCGACATAAAAAAATCCTTTTTTATGGTAAGCGTTATGGTTTCAAATGTGTCTTTTTATAACGTGATGCACGGCGACGCATCCGTTTAATCAAGCGGGTGACGCGCCAAGCTCGGGCGATGGAGTAATAATAAATAAAAAACAGTAGGATAAATAGGGCAAACATAATCCATTCGTCAATATAATAGATTTCACCCAAAATACCAAAACCGGCAAACAACGCAGCAACGAAGGTAATCAAAAACAGCGCTTGGCGTGAGCTTAAACCAGCACGCATCATCAGATGGTGCAAATGCAGGCGATCGGGACGAAACGGACTTTTCCCTTGACGCAAACGGCGAAAAATCACCGCCACCATATCAATCAACGGAATCGCAATCACCCAAAGTGCGGTTACCGGATTAATCGGATGCCCGCTGCCCTGGGTGCTGAGCAACAAAATCCAAATTACTGTAAAACCAATTAAGGTGCTGCCGGAGTCACCCATAAACACTTTGTTTTTTACACCAAATGCGCCCAAATTAAACAGCGCATACGGCAAAATAACCAAAATAAGGGCCAAACACCACACCGCCAAATTAATCTGTCCATCCAGCAACATCAACAATGCCACTGCGCCGAAAGTGACACTGGACAAACCGCCGAGCAAACCGTCAATGCCGTCGATCATATTAAACGCATTGATCACCGCCAAAGTAATCAACACCGTGACCACAAACGAGAGTGAGCCTAATTGCAGTTGGAATGGCCCGATAATCTGCCCCAACGAAGCTAATTCAAGATGGGCATAGTGAATCATCATGCCAGCAAGGATAATCTGAATCACCGCCCTTAAAAACGGGCTAATGTCGAATCGATCGTCAAACACCCCGACCACCAGCAACACGGTAACACAGAAAAGATAAAGATAAGGAAAGCGCATCTCATTCCATTGCAGCAGATAAAAGCTGAGATTACCAATAAATAGCGCGATACCGCCGATCAACGGAATCGCCCCTTGATGGCGTTTGCGGTAATTAGGTTTATCGACCAAGCCGACTTTTTGTGCTAAAGGACGAATAAAAACGAGAACGCTAAATGAAACGATAAAAGGCAGTAATAATGATAGCCACATATAAAACTTCATTTTCCTGAATTAGGAGTTATAGGATACGGTCTTCATGACCATCTCTAACCAACAGCAATGCTACTATAATCGTGCTATTTTTGCTGTTCTAAATTGCGCAAGAATAGCATAAAGATAAATTCAGTCGAGAATCTTTTTTTATTTCTACATAAAAAAGGGCAATTTAAAGTACAATATCCGACTCAAAACCCGTTATCTGATTAAATAGGAATCATATTGATGAACCATTCTGAACAATTATTTCAACAAGCACAACAGCGTATTCCCGGCGGTGTCAACTCACCAGTGCGAGCCTTTAAAGGGGTTGGCGGCACACCGTTATTTATCGAAAAAGCTGACGGTGCCTATATTTATGACAGCGACGGACAGCAATATATCGATTATGTCGGCTCTTGGGGGCCAATGATTTTAGGGCACAACCACTCCGTCATTCGCAATGCTGTGATCGAAACCGCACAAAAAGGCTTGAGCTTCGGCGCACCAACCGCACTTGAGATTGAACTTGCAGAATTAGTGTGTAGACTGGTGCCGTCAATCGAAATGGTGCGTATGGTCAGCTCCGGCACCGAAGCCACCATGTCGGCAATTCGCTTGGCGCGCGGCTATACCCAACGCGATAAAATTATTAAATTTGAAGGCTGTTATCACGGCCACACCGATGCATTGCTAGTAAAAGCCGGCTCCGGCGCATTAACATTAGGACAACCGAGCTCACCCGGCGTGCCTGCCGATTTCACCAAACACACCCAAGTGTGTCAATATAACGATTTGGATTCGGTTAAACAGGTGTTTCAACAATATCCGGACGAAATTGCCTGTATTATCGTGGAGCCTGTTGCCGGCAATATGAACTGCGTACCACCGAAAGACGGCTTTTTACAAGGACTACGTCAACTGTGCGATCAATACGGTGCATTACTGATTATCGACGAAGTAATGACCGGCTTTCGTGTCGCTTTAGGCGGTGCGCAAGCGCATTATAATGTCAAACCTGATCTTACCTGTTTAGGCAAAGTGATCGGCGGCGGCATGCCGGTCGGTGCCTTCGGCGGTAAAAAAGCGGTTATGCAACACCTTGCCCCAATCGGTCCGGTTTACCAAGCCGGTACTCTTTCCGGCAATCCGATTGCGATGGCAGCAGGACTAGCTTGTCTCACCGAACTCTCCAAGTGCGGTAACGAACAAAAATTAGCCGATTTAACCCGCCGGCTTGCCGAAGGCTTAAAACAGCGCGCCGCCAAACACCATATCCCATTGGTAGTCAATTATGTTGGCGGAATGTTCGGTATCTATTTCACAGAACAAAACGAAGTCACCAGCTATCAACAAGTGATGGCGTGCGACAGCGAACGCTTCAAACAGTTCTTCCACGCCATGTTGGCACAAGGGGTCTACCTCGCCCCATCTGCCTTTGAAGCGGGTTTTATGTCACTGGCACACAGCGAAGCGGATATCGAAAAAACACTAGATGCTGCTGAAGCCTGTTTTGCACAGTGGAATTAATAGCCTTAATCTAGATCTGAGCCGTTTCGCTGAAACGGCTTTAAGCTACGATAGGGCACGGCAACAGAAAGACAAGAAAAAAGCCAGTAAACGTTGATTTTACTGGCTTTTTTTAACTTTTCGTTAGCCTGCGAAAGGCTACGAAATAGGTCTTGGTGCTCTGGGCGGGACTTGAACCCGCACATCCTATGGACACTACCCCCTCAAGATAGCGTGTCTACCAATTCCACCACCAGAGCAATTTATAATTTATTGAGGAATATCACTGTTCGGTTTTGTTGCTGGCACGTCCAACGCTGGTGCAGTCGTATTTTGCTGCAAGCTTTGTGCTTCGTTGCTCAGGTCATCAAAAGTACCTTGTGGCGCTTGACGATGAGTGTTGATGTTGCCGATCACCAACGCAATCACAAAAAACAGAATCGCAAAAATCGCCGTAGTGCGTGATAAAAAGTTCGCTGAACCTGCCGCACCAAAGATAGTGCCTGAAGCGCCGGATCCGAAAGAAGCGCCCATATCAGCGCCTTTGCCTTGTTGTAGCAGGATAAAACCAATTAAGACAATCGATACCAAAATATAGGCGATAATTAAAATTTCGTACATAATTCTCTACACTTGATGTATAGCCCTGTCAATGACAAAGCCAAAATAATTAAATTTAACTTGTGCATACTAGCGAAAGGCTGAAAGCTGTGCAAGTTTATTTTTTGAAATCGTTTTTAACTGATTTAATTTCAATCAACCGTGCGGTAAAAGATCAACAGACCCTACAATCTCAATAAAACCGCACTTTACCTTTACCGTCTTAATTATTCGTCCCTTGTATCGCCAGCAGCACCCGTTTATCGGAAATCGGGTATGCAGTGCCGAGTTGTTGTGCGAACAGGCTGACCCGCAGTTCCTCAATCATATAACGGATTTCTAAAATTTCATCATTTATCGGCTGTGATTTCGGTAATTTTGCCAATAATTGCTGGTACGCTTGGCTGACAGCTTCGACTCTCAGCATATTAGCGCGATCACGGTTGACATCTTGCAGCAGTTTATCCAGCCGTTTATCAATCGCTTGCAGATAGCGCAGCAGATCCGGCAGCCGTTTAACACCGTTGCGCTGTACAAAGCCCGGATGAATCAGCCCTGTCAATTGCGCCTTAATATCCGACAGCGCAAACGCCATGGTGAAATCCATTTTGCCTTTCAAACGCTTGTTGATTTCAAAAGTCAAGGTTAAAATTTGCTCAATCTGTTTGGCAATTTCCACCGTGGTTTCATTCAAGTTTTCCCGCACATTATCGCGCAAACGCTGAAATTCCGCCTCTTGCCATACTACGCCGCCAAAATCTTGCACCAATTTATCGACCGCTGCGGCGATACAGTCGTCAATTAACTCCAACACTCGCCCAAATGGGGTGAAATACAAGCCCAGTTTGGATTTGTTCGGTAGTTTTTCATGCAGATATTTAATCGGTGAGGGTACGTTGAGTAACAATAAACGGCGTAATCCCTGTTGCATCGAACGCTGCTGTTCAAATTCAGTTTCAAACAGTTTGATCCCAACCGAATCCTGCTCGTCAACCAGCGCCGGATAAGCTTTCACGCTGTAGCCACGCTTTTTCTGCTGATAAAAGTGCGGTAGCGTATCGAAATTCCAGATATGAATGCCGCTCTGTTCAATCCCGTCGTCCGCCACCGCCGATAACGTTTGTTGCACCTGATCTTTCAGCTCAAATTTCAGTTGATCCAAATCGGTGCTTTCCCGCACTTTGCGCCCGTTGTCGTCAATCACCCGAAACGTGATCTTCAAGTGCGGTTCCAGTTGCGCCGCCTGCCATAATTCCAGATCAACCGTCACGCCGGTCATGCGCCGCAGTTCGTATTGCAGGCTCTCCAACAGCGGTTTTGCCAGCGGTTCGGCACGCCCCAAAAACGCCTCGGCATAGTTCGGCGCTGGCACAAAATTACGCCGCACTGCTTTCGGCAATGCTTTGATCAGGCTGATCACCAATTCACGCCGCAAGCCGGGAATTTGCCAATCAAAACCTTGCGGCTCAACCTGATTCAATAGTGCCAACGGAATATGCACCGTTACCCCGTCCGCTTCGCTGCCAGGTTCAAACTGGTAACTGAGTTTCAGTTTTAAATTGCCCTGCTGCCAAAAATTCGGGAAATCCAACTGGCTGACGGCTTGCGCCGCCTCATTGGTGAGAAACGATTTTTCAAAATTCAACAATTCCGGATCACGTTGCTGTATTTTTCTCCACCAACTGTCAAAATGTTTTTGCGACACCACCTCTTGTCCGACCCGTTGATCGTAAAATTCAAACAGTTGCCGCTCATCGACCAAAATATCCCGCCGACGGCTTTTGTGTTCCAGCTCTTCAATTTCACGAATCAAACGCAGATTCTGGTGGAAAAATTTATGTTTGGTATTCCAATTGCCCTCGACCAATGCCGCTTGAATAAAGATTTCGCGGCTCTCCTGCGGATCGATATTGCCGTAATTGATCGGGCGGTTTGCCACAATCGGAATGCCGTACAACACCACTTTTTCATTGGCGATCACCGCACCTTTGCTTTTTTCCCAATGCGGTTCAGCGTAGCTGGATTTGGTCAAATGTCCGGCTAGCGGTTCGATCCATTCCGGCTCGATCTTCGCCAGCATTCGTCCCCACAATTTCGAGGTTTCCACCAATTCGGACGCCATCAGCCATTTCGGGTTTTTCTTAAACAGCACTGAGTTCGGGAACACTGAAAAATGGGTGTTGCGTGCACCAAGATACTGCTGTTTTTCCGCCTCTTTCAGCCCGATATGCGACAGCAAACCGGTCAACAGCGCACGGTGAATCGAAGCGTAATCTGCTTCAGTTGAATTGATATGCAGTCCCATTTCACGCACGCTCAAACGCAGTTGGTGATAAATGTCCTGCCACTCACGTAAGCGCAAATAATTTAGGTATTCACTTTTGCACAAACGGCGGAATTGATTGTTACTCAAGGCTTTCTGTTGTTCTTGTAGATAACTCCACAAATTGATAAACGCCAAGAAATCCGATTGCTCATCGGCAAAACGGCGGTGTTTTTCATCGGCAGCCTGCTGTTTTTCTTGTGGTCGTTCGCGCGGATCTTGGATTGACAATGCCGCCACAATAATCATCACTTCACGCAAACAACCGAATTTTGCCGCACTCAACACCATTTTCGCCAAACGTGGATCGACCGGCAACGCCGCCAATTGCTTACCGTCGGCAGTCAATTGCCGCTGTTCGCCTTTTTTGCTTTTGACCACAGCAAAAGCTTGCAGCTCTTCCAACAGTTTGATGCCGTCTTGGATATAACGGCGATCCGGCGCATCGACAAACGGGAACGATTCAATATCGTCCAGCCCAAGTGCGGTCATTTGTAAAATCACCGAAGCAAGATTGGTACGCAAAATTTCCGGATCGGTAAATTCAGGGCGGGCATTGAAATCCTCTTCGGAATACAGCCGAATACAAATCCCTTCGGATACCCGACCACAGCGCCCTTTACGCTGATTGGCGGAAGCCTGCGAAATCGCTTCAATCGGCAGCCGCTGTACCTTAGTGCGGTAACTATAACGCGAAATCCGTGCGGTGCCAGGGTCGATCACATATTTGATGCCCGGCACCGTGAGCGAGGTTTCCGCCACGTTGGTCGCCAACACAATCCGATTCAGACCACTAGGACGGAAAATCCGGTTCTGCTCCTGCGCCGACAAACGGGCATACAGCGGTAAAATTTCGGTGTGACGTAGCTGCTGTTTTTGTAGCGCATCTGCGGTGTCACGGATTTCCCGTTCGCCACTGAGGAAAATCAAAATATCGCCACGTCCTTCCGCTTGCAATTCGTCGACCGCATTCAAAATGCCTTGAATCTGATCTTGATCTTCCTCCTCGACCAGCGGGCGATAGCGCACTTCCACCGGATAGGTGCGTCCGGAAACCTCGATAATCGGCGCATTGTTGAAATGCTGCGAAAACCGTTCCACATCAATGGTTGCCGAGGTGATAATCAGTTTTAAATCGGGACGTTTCGGCAACAGCTGTTTCAGATAACCAAGAATAAAATCATTGTTCAAGCTGCGTTCATGCGCTTCGTCGATAATCAAGGTATCGTATTGATTCAGGTAACGATCGGTTTGAATCTCCGCCAGCAGAATCCCGTCGGTCATCAATTTGACCCGGCTGTTGTCGCTGACTTGATCGCTGAACCGCACTTTGTAGCCGACCAAATCACCCAGCTCAGTTTTCAGCTCTTCGGCAATTCGTGCTGCTACCGCCCGTGCCGCAATCCGCCGTGGTTGAGTATGCCCAATTATGCCTTTTGTGCCTAAGCCCAACTCCAGACACATTTTCGGCAACTGGGTGGTTTTGCCCGAGCCGGTTTCGCCGGCAATCACCACCACTTGATGTTCGGCAATGGTTTTTAAAATCTCAGCACGGCGTTGACTAACCGGCAAATCCGCTGGATATTCGATCGCAAGTGCGGTCTGGCGCTGTGCCAACCGCACTTTCGCCGCCGCAATCGCCTGCTCGATCTCGGCAGCTACCGCACTTTGCGCCTGTTCATTTTTGATATTGTTCAGCCCGTAAATCCGTGAGGTCAAACGACGCTTATCCGCCAACATCAGCTCACCCAACGTATCAAGCAAGTTTTTTTGTAACGGAGTTAAGGCTGGTTTCTGCCGCTTAAAGTGCGGTTTTTTGTTTTTTGGGTTTTGCAAAATGGTTCTCTATCTTAATTTTATTCGTTATAAAAAAGCCAAAATCAAATTATAGATAACCCTCAATATTGCGTTTGGATTGTAGGGGCGGATTGTATAT
>VDHG01000032.1 GCA_006228005.1 Testudinibacter crocodili | reverse complement strand
GGTATTTACACCTGATAATATGTTACCACTTATCGAGGGCAGCGGGATTATTAGATCACTACAAATATAACCTTAACTTACGTCCACAATTATCTGTAGGGGATTTAGGAGAGTTGTATTATGATAGTAAAGAATCTATTGACAATGTAACAACTTGGATTTATGAAGAAGGATTATTTACGCCAATAGGGAAAATCATAGAAGATAAATATTACAGTATTGTATCTGATTATCTGAGAACTCCAAAACAAGTATATGATATTGAAGGGAATTTGATTTGGCGAAGAGAACTTGATGTTTATGGAAATCCGGTAATTGGTGAAAATGATTTTATACCATTTTTATATCAAGGACAGTATGTCGATATAAAAACTGGTGATGCTTATAACCGTTTTAGATATTATTCACCCGAAACAGGATTGTATTTGTCTCAAGATGCCCTAGGTATTGTTGGGGGATTAAATTTATATTCTTATGTATTTGATACGAATTCGCAATTTGATTTGTTTGGATGGTACTCCGATTTATTGGACACAGGTGTGGGACATCATTTATTTCCAAGATCTGTTGCAAAAAAACTTGGGATTAGTGAATTGATGAACAAAAATTCAATATCATGGTATCCGAATAAAGGAAAGGGTACTGCAAATTTACATAAACTTTTACATAGAAATTTGATAGATGAAGGTGTGCCTTTTCACGGTTCAAAGTTTAAAGGCAGTGTAGATAATTTCTTTGAAAAGGCAGCTAAAGCATATAAAGATATAGATACAAAAGGATACCTGAAAATCCCTGGTACAAAAAAAAGACTGATTAAAAATAAGACACCGGCGAAAGCGTTAGATA
>VDHG01000031.1 GCA_006228005.1 Testudinibacter crocodili | reverse complement strand
GGCGAAAAAGAGTCTATAGCTCAAATTATAAATAAACATCAACAGACCCTAATCTCTTCAAACAAGGGAATCCAATGAAACCGTCAATTATTACTAAATTGGAAAATTTACAAGAGCGCTACGAAGAATTCGCAAGGGCGCATTTGATATCTGCCTCAGAGTGCTGACAAAGGTTAAAATCCACGATTAAGATTGTACAAGTAGCAACTGTGTTTCTAAAAAAGCAGGAAACATAGTTGCTTTGGGTTTTACCAATAAATACAATCCACCACCATCAGCAAGATGATAAGGCTTTTCTGATGGTTTTGCTTTATCAACTTGTGTATTCATTAAAATCTTAACAGTCCTTGCCATATCAAGCCCCCGGGCATTTTTAGTAATACGGTTTTTAGTAACACGATCGGCATATTACTAAACGTATTACTAAAATTCTAGATTTAAGACGAAAAGAAACGGTAAGCTACGAACAAGAAAAAAGCCTAGAGGCTTGTATTCTCTAGGCTTTCCGATAAGTTACGAACAGTAACGATATGTTTTTTGGTGGAGCTGAGGGGATTTGAACCCCTGTCCGAAATTACTCTACCTTCAGTCCTACATGTTTAGTCAGTCTTTAATTTCACTTACCCACTGCGGACAGACACGCGACAGATAAGCTAGCTTGATTCAATTTAACGTTTCGATCCTCAAGCGGAGGCGTCCACGCGATCTCGTTTGGGTTTGACTCCTCTTGATCCCCGCCTTACGAGCGGAAGCTGGGGAGAGAAGGCTAAGAGCAGGTTATTAAGCTGCTAAAGCGTAGTTTTCGTCGTTTGCGACTATTGTTTTGCGGTTTGTTTACGAGGCCTACCGCACCTCGACATGCACCTTGGGCTTCGCCAATCCCGTCGAATCCAGAATCAGCCCCAAAATAGGTTTGCTATATTAGCAAAAAATAGCGTCAAACAAAAGGATTATCATTTTTTATCTTTGAGCGTCATTTTTTGAAGAATAACAAAGTGAAGGCGTGAAAATCAGGAAAGGATTCCAAATAGCTTGTTTGTTGTTCGAAAAATAAGCAGTTGAACTTTTTTGTTTTATGACAGTTATATGACAAAAATAAAAAAATATTATATTTCATAATGATAATAAATTAATAATAGTTTCATAGCTATTTATTTTGTCACTTTTTAGGTGAAAAAAACAGCTTGATCGAGCAAATTTTTGATCTATATTTGTGCACAAGTTGTGGGATGGGCATATCAGAAAACGGTCTGTTCAACTGGTTTTGCCGACAAAGATTTCAAATTTTATTTAAGGAGACATTATGAAAGCTATTAAAAATAAATTGGTTCGTACTTCGCTGTTCACTCTGATGGGTTCTGCGATGGTTTTGTCTGCCGGAGTTGCAAGTGCGGTTGACATTACCGGCGCTGGTGCTTCTTTCCCGGCTCCGGTTTATGCCAAATGGGCGGACACTTACCAAAAAGAGACTAAAAACCGCGTTAACTATCAAAGTATCGGTTCTTCCGGCGGTAAAAAACAAATTATTGCCAAAACCGTTGATTTCGGGGCGACTGATGCGCCGATGAAAGATGATGAGTTGGCGAAAGAAAACCTGTTCCAATTCCCTACGGTGATCGGCGGGGTGGTTTTGGCGGTGCATTTGGACGATGTTAAGAGCGGAGAGCTGGTGTTAGACGGAGAAACTGTTGCCAATATTTATTTGGGCAAAGTTAAAAAATGGAATGATGAAGCCATCAAAAAACTGAACCCTAATTTGAATTTGCCGAATAAAGATATCGCCGTGATTCGCCGTGCCGATGGCTCGGGAACAACGTTTGTGTTCACCAGCTATCTGTCAAAAGTCAGTGCTGAATGGAAAGAGAAAGTCGGTGCCGGTTCAACGGTACAGTGGGCGCCGGGTTCTTTTGGTGGCAAGGGTAACGAAGGGGTTTCCGCGTCAATACAACAACTTGATGGTGCAATCGGTTATGTCGAATACGCCTATGCCAAACAAAACAATTTGCCGTATGCCAGCTTAGTATCTGCCGACGGTGAAGTGGTCAGACCGAGTTCAGACAGCTTTAGCAATGCTGCTGCTGGTGCCGACTGGAGTCACTCTTTCGCACAAGACTTGACTCAACAAAAAGGCGCAAATGCGTGGCCAATCACTTCAACCACGTTTATTTTGCTAGAAAAACAGCCGGGTAGTGCTGAAAGAGCGGTTGAAACCTTGAAATTCTTCGAATGGGCGTTAGACAAAGGCGGTGATGAAGCCCTTGCGTTAGATTATGCGGTGTTGCCGACCTCAGTAGTTGACACGATCAAATCGGCTTGGAAAGCCAATATTGTTGGCAAAGACGGCAAAGCGCTTTACTAAATGGTGTTAATGGAACGGTGTGTTAGCGCACACCGTTCTATTGTCTAAAAATGGACTTATAAAGGACGTTATATGTCAAATAAATCCGCAACGGTAATATCACCCGGTAAGAAAGGTGATATTTTTTTTGAATCACTGGTCAGATTTTCCACTTATCTGACGTTGTTGATTCTGGGCGGGATCATTCTTTCGCTGATTATTTCTTCCCTGCCTGCAATCAAAGAGTTCGGTTTCTCTTTCTTGTGGTCAAAAGAGTGGAATCCGCCGATGGATCAATATGGGGCGTTGGTGCCGATTTACGGTACTTTAGTCACCTCATTAATTGCTTTGATTATTGCGGTACCGGCCAGTTTCGGCATTGCTTTCTTCCTGACCGAATTGGCGCCGATGTGGCTGCGTCGTCCGTTGGGAACGGCAATCGAATTGTTGGCGGCAGTGCCGAGTATTGTTTATGGCATGTGGGGCTTCTTTATTTTTGCACCGCTGTTTGCTAAATATTTTCAGCGTCCGCTGGGCGAAGTGGTGTCGGGCTTTCCGATTATCGGTTCGCTGTTCTCCGGCCCGAGCTTCGGCATCGGGATTCTCGCTGCCGGGATTATTCTGGCGATTATGATCATTCCTTATATTGCTTCGGTTATGCGTGATGTATTTGAACAGACCCCGGCACTGATGAAAGAGTCGGCTTACGGGGTCGGTTGCACCACTTGGGAAGTGGTGTGGCGCATTGTGTTGCCTTATACCAAAAGCGGTGTAGTCGGTGCGATTATGCTGGGTTTGGGGCGTGCCTTGGGCGAAACGATGGCGGTCACTTTTGTGATCGGTAATGCCTATCAGCTCGACAGTTTGTCGCTGTATATGCCGAGTAACAGTATCACCTCTGCTATTGCCAATGAATTTGCCGAAGCGGAATCGGATATGCACATTTCGGCGTTGATGGAGTTGGGCTTAATCCTGTTTGCGATTACCTTAGTCGTGTTGATTATCTCCAAATTATTGGTGCGTCGCTTATCTAAAAATGAGGGAGCCAAATAATGGGCATCACAAATAATCAGTATGAAAAAGTCAAAGTGCGGTTACAAAACAAACGCCGGATTATCAACAACATTGCAATTGGGATTGCGATGTTGGCAATGGTGTTCGGCTTAATCTGGTTGGTCTGGATTTTGTTTACCACCTTGCAAAAAGGAATGGCAGGGCTATCGATCGCGACTTTTCTTGAAATGACACCAGCGCCGAATGCCGAAGTCGGCGGTCTGGCGAATGCGATTATGGGTAGCTTGATGATGGTGGTGTTTGCTACTTTTATCGGTACGCCGTTGGGGATTTTGGTTGGGATTTATCTTTCTGAATACGGTAAAAAATCATTGTTGGCGGAAGTGATGCGGTTTGTTAACGATATTTTACTGTCGGCGCCGTCGATTGTGATCGGACTATTCGTATATGTACTGCTGGTAGCGCCGTTCGGTAATTTTTCCGGTTGGGCGGGCGTGGTGGCGTTGGCGCTGTTGCAGGTGCCGATTGTGATTCGTACCACCGAAAATATGTTGAATTTGATCCCGAACGGTTTACGTGAAGCGGCTTATGCTTTGGGAACACCGAAATGGAAAATGATCCTGTCGATCACCTTGCGTGCTTCAACTGCTGGCGTCATCACCGGTGTGCTGTTGAGTGTTGCCCGGATTGCCGGTGAAACCGCGCCTTTGATGTTTACCGCACTTTCCAACCAATTCTGGAGTTTGGATATGAGTAAACCGATGGCGAGTTTGCCGATGACAATCTATAAATTTGCCTCCAGCCCGTTCACCAACTGGCAAGAGCTGGCGTGGACCGGGGTGTTGATCATCACCTTTGCGGTGTTGCTGCTGAACGTGCTGGCGCGTGTTGTCTTTAAAAATAGAGAAAAGAAATAAGGAATAAGCGATGGGAATTATGAATTTAAATAAGAGCGAACCGGGTAAAAAAATTCTCGAGGTCAAAGACTTAAACTTCTACTATAGCGATTTTCATGCACTAAAAAATATCAATTTGGATATTGAAGCCAATAAAGTAACGGCGTTTATCGGACCGTCCGGGTGTGGCAAATCCACCTTGCTGCGAACGTTTAACAAAATGTACGCCTTATATCCGGAGCAACGGGCAGAGGGGCAAATTTTATTGGATGGCGAAGATATTATCGGCAGCAAAAAAGATATTTCGCTGCTGCGTGCCAAAGTCGGCATGGTGTTCCAAAAGCCGACCCCGTTTCCGATGTCGATTTATGATAATATTGCCTTCGGAGTACGCTTATTCGAAAAATTGTCGAAGCCTGAAATGGACGAGCGGGTAGAGTGGGCGCTGAGCAAAGCCGCACTTTGGAACGAAACCAAAGACAAACTGCATAAGAGCGGTTATAGCTTGTCGGGCGGACAACAGCAGCGGCTTTGCATTGCGCGTGGTATTGCGATAAAACCGGAAGTGCTACTGTTGGACGAACCTTGCTCGGCGTTGGATCCGATTTCGACCGGCATGATCGAAGATTTGATTTTGGAGCTAAAGAAAGATTACACGGTGGTGATCGTCACCCACAATATGCAGCAGGCGGCACGTTGTTCGGATTATACAGTGTTTATGTATTTGGGTGATATTATCGAACACGGTGAAACAGAGATAATGTTTAATCGACCAAGGGACAGCAGAACCGTAGATTACATCACTGGACGTTTCGGTTAACCGTCTCGGTGACAGCAATATCGTTTAAAAGGAGAACAGCATGACACTTAATGAAAAACAGCATATCGTCAGACAATATGATAAGGATCTCAACCACTTACTATCGTTGTTGTTGACCATGGGAAGCTTAGTACAAAACCAATTGCACGATGCCTTAAAAGTGATCCGAGGCAGTGAGGAGATCAGTGCACGCGATGTGGTCGCAGCAGACGAACAGGTCAATGCGCTGGAAGTAGCGGTTGATGAGGCTTGTGTAACCTTGATTGCCCGTCGTCAGCCGCTCGCTGATGACTTGCGCTTTATCATCACCATTTTAAAAGTCGCTGCGGAATTGGAACGGATCGGTGATTCGGTGGATAAAATGAGTCAGACCGCACTTCACGATGATATTACGATTGAAAAAACCTTGTTGGATAAAATTGATGTGATGGCACAAGATGCGATTGCGATGCTGCACGACACATTGCGTGCTTTTTCCAGTATGAGTTTGGACGAAGCCAAAAGCGTTTATGCGCGCGATATCAAAATCGATGAGCGTTACAAAGAGATCACCCTAGATGCCAAAGAAGGTATGAAAAACCGCCCTGAAAGTGTCGATAGCCTGTTGACCGCAATTTTGACCGCGCGGGCGATCGAACGGATTGGTGACCGCTGCCAAAATATTTGTGAATTTATCTACTATTATCTCAAAGGAAAAGATATTCGTGATGTGGCGGAAACGGTTTTTTAATACCAGCTTCGATTAACAGTATTTTAGGCAAGTGGCGCTTATGTTGATTTAACGTCGCTTGCTTTTTTCTTTGGTTTTTTGTCTGCCTTTTTCTCCGCTTTTTTTTCCGAGATTGCCAACCCCAATAAGATCAACGCAATCCCGGCAATGGAAAAATAGCTTAACTGTTCGTCCAAAATCCAGACGGCGCTGATCACCGTTACCACCGGCGCCAGATAGATATACAGGCTGGTTTTCACCGTGCCGAGCACCTTGACCGCATAATTCCAACTGACAAAACAGATTGCCGAAGCACCAAAGCCGAGAAACAGCAGATTAAACAGATTTTGTGGTTTTAAGATAAGACTAAAATCCAACTTAAACGGCATCAAACAGGTCAGTGGCAGCATAAACAGCAAGCCGTAAAGAAAAGCGCGACGGGTGGTTTGCAAAGTGCGGTAGCCGAATTCACTGATTTTTTTCATTAGGGTCGAGTAGATTGCCCAAACCAGCGCCGCCAGCAATGCCAGAAAATCCCCTAACGGATTAATTTGCAACTCTTCATTGCTTTTCAGGCTGATCAAGGCAATGCCGAGCATCGCCAGCAAAAAGCCGCTAAAAAAGTGAATATCCGGTTTCTTGCCGTTTAAAAACAGCATATTTAACAGCGCGGTCAGCAGTGGCGCCACGGCAATAATAATCCCGACATTGCTGACTTGGGTGTAGAGCAGAGCGATGTTTTCCAATAAAAAATACAAGGTTATGCCACTAAGCCCGGCAGCGGCAAAATAGGCTTCTTGCTGCCAGCCGACAAAAGGCAGTTTGCGCGGATAGATCAGGCAAAGTGCGGTAAAGCCGATGACAAAGCGGATCAGCAGAATTTCTAACGGTCGGAAATCTTGCAATAATACCTTGGTGGCAACATAGGTCATACCCCACACCAAAATGGTGAACAGCACAATAAGATGCCCTTTGATTTCGGCATTAGCAGTGGTATTGGTAGCCGATGAAACAGGTTTTAACATGTTTTGACTCGCCACATGCAGCAAAACGCCAGCACAATGAATAGCAGACAGAAATAGAATACTGATTGATAGTTCCAAATTGAGGCTATTGCGCCGGCGATTGGACCGGCGATCACCCAACTGCTTTTGGCGGCATTGGTAAATAGTGTGGTTGCGGCACCCATTTGCTGTGGCATCAAATCTTGAAAATAGAGCATGCCGATGGTGGCGGTGATTCCGATCAGCACGGCATTAAACAGTTGTAATGCGATTAAGCCCCATGGATTTTCAATTCGCAACAAGCCGAGATAAAACACCAATCCGCAGCCAATGGCAAACAGCAGCAAACTTTTTTTGCTGACATAACGGGTCAGGTAACCGGCGATCAGCATAATCGGAATCTCTAATCCGGCGGCGGTACCCATTAAAATACCTGCCAGTTTCTCTTCCAGTTGTAATTCCTTGATCACATATAGCGGCATATTGATTAAATAAATGCTGTTGCAGCAAAATATCAGCATCGTGGCGAGGAACAAATACAGTGTCGAGCGGCGGTTTTGTTGCGGTGCTTGTGTTTTTGTTGTCGTGGAATGAACGCTTGTTTGCCGTGGTAATTTAGGCAGCAGCAACAGGGCGAGCAGTCCGCTGCCGATAAAAGTCAATGCGCCAATTGAAAACAGCACTTCAAAGCCCATGCCAACCACTAAAGAAAACGCCAATGGCGGTCCGACAATCCATGCCAATGAAATTTGCGTGCGCATAATGGTGGAAAACATTACCGCCTCTTTGCGGCTGCTGTCGGCGTATTCGCGCGCAAAAGCAAAAATCTGTGGGTTAGACGCCGAACCTAAGCCAAACAGCACGACGGCAAAGGTGATCAGGATATAGTAATTGCGGCTGAAGGCAAAGATAAAATAGCCGGCAGCCGCCATAAAACAGCAGATCAAAATGAGTTTGCGCCGATCCGGCAGGCGATCAGAGTAGTTACCGAGTAGTTGTCCGATAATGATGCCGACCACGGCATTAAAGGAGTAAAAGAAGCCGACCGCCATCGGGCTTGCCTGCACTTCCTGCGATAAAAACAGGCTTAATACCGGCAGTTGGAATGCTGAACCGATCCCGGTCAAAAATGCCATTAATAAAAAAGCAAAGGCAATAACATTAGCATGAGTGCCGGAGGAGGAATGGAAATCTCGCATCTTGAGCTGGTCTTGTGTTGGGGGCGTTATCGTAAAGGCAGCATCTTAACATAAAGCTCAGCAGTGTGAAATCCGAATCGGGTTTCGCCGATGGCGAGCATACTTTCTTTGCTCGTGCAAAGAAAGTAGCCAAAGAAACACGCCCCAATTGTAGTGCTATTCTTCGCCTTTGCTAATTTCTACGCTCAATTTGTAAACTCGCTGCGCTCAGACACGACAAATTGAGCTTGAAATCTTCACGCAAACGCTCAGGCACTACAGATGGGGAATAAAAACCAACCATACCGCACTTTCATTTAGAAACAAATTCAAAGCACAAAGTGCGGTTTAAAACCTTGTACTCTACGTCGTGTTTTTAGGGTTGCCTTGCTTGCCGTTGTCATATTTCTGTCACATTTCTTTTGTATAGTAGGCATGCCTCAACTATTGAGTGCCTATTTTTATAAACATTAGGAGACAACCATGAAGCGATGCTATTTATTACCTTTTGTGCTGGCAGCTCTGCCGTTAAGTGCGGTGGCACAGACCATCTATCCGATTGATCGCGCCACCATGATGGCGGACGGCAAATTCGATTTCAAAGTAGAGTTTGATGAAATCGTCAACCCGGATCAGGTCAGCATTTTAATTAACGGTAATGATTTTAAAGAGGTATTGGGCAGCAGCGACGTTGAATTTATCGAAAAAGAAGACGGCAAAGATGTGTCTGCATTGTGGCTGCGTAATGTCAGCATCAAACAAGCTGGCGATTATAAAGTGGAAGCCAAAGCCGGAGAACAGCAAAGTGCGGTCAATTGGCAGGTTTATCAAACTCCGGATATCGCAAAAGCGAAAAATGTGATCTTCTTCTTGGGTGACGGCTTATCGGTGGCGCACCGCACCGGCGCACGGATTTTGTCCAAAGGTGTGACTGAAGGAAAAGCCAACAGTTTATTGGCGATGGATACCTTACCGATTACCGGTTTTATCGGCACCTCCAGTACCGATGCGATCACCGCCGACAGTGCCAACACTATGAGTGCTTACATGACAGGGCATAAATCGGCGATTAATGCGTTGGGCGTATATGTCAGCCGTTCAGCAGACAATTTAAACCACCCTAAACAAGAAACCTTGGGTGAAGTGATTAAACGCAAAACTAACAAAAGCGTGGGTGTGGTAACGGATTCTGAAATCCAAGATGCGACCCCAGCAGCAGTGGTTTCCCACACCCGTCGTCGTGCGGACAAAGATAAAATCACCGGGATGTTCCATGATGTGAAACCGGATGTGATTTTAGGCGGAGGCTCGGCTTACTTCCTGCCGCAAAGCGTGCCGGGTTCAAAACGTAAAGACGAGTTGAACTATGTCGAAATGTTCAAAAATGACGGTTATAAACTGGTCACCAGCAATACCGAATTGACCTCTATTCCGCAAGACACCAAACAATTGTTAGGCTTGTTCCACACCGGTAATCTGGACACCGTGCTGGATCGTCGTTTCCTGACCGATAACGGCGTGAGCAAAAAATTCCCTGATCAACCGGACTTGACTACTATGACCCAAACCGCACTTGATGTGCTGTCACAAAATCCGGACGGTTTTGTGCTGGTGGTCGAATCGTCATTAATCGACAAAGCCTCGCACCCGTTGGATTGGGAGCGCGCGATCATGAGTACGATTATGTTTGACCAATCAATTGATATTGCGAAAAAATTCGCCGAAACCCACCCTGACACCCTTATCATCGTCACCGGTGATCATACCCATGGGATCTCACTGATCGGTACAGTTGACGACGACAAACCGGGCGATGAAATGCGTGAAAAAGTCGGCGTGTATGCGGCGGCGGGTTACCCGAATTATGAAGACAAAAACGGCGATGGCTATCCGGACAAATTGGATGTCAGCAAACGTCTGGCGGTGTTCTTCAACAACTATCCGGATTATTACGAAACTTTCCGTCCGAAGCTCGACGGTCAATTCGTTCCGGCGTTGAAAAACGAAAAAGACGAATACGTTGCCAACGAAGCCTATAAAAATATTCCGGGGGCGGTATTGCGTACCGGTATCCTGCCGAAAAGCGAATCGACCGGCGTACATGCGATTGATGATATCGTGATTCAGGCGCAAGGACCGGGGTCCGAAGCGATCAAAGGTTATATGGAAAACTCAGATATTTTCAAGGTGATAGTGGACAGTTTAGCGATTAATCATGCGCAAAAATAATGGAATTTGAATGGTGAACAACATTTTACAATCCAACCAAGCGGGGGCGACCCCGCTGTTTTCATTACGTCGTTTACAGCAGCGATTGGCAGGTGTTTGCTTGGTGTTATTGACTCTGCCAGCTTTGGCGGCGCCCTCGCTAACCTTTGATGAGTTATACGGCAAAATTTCGGTGTTGGGCATGGAGTTTTCCGAAAAAGTCAAAGGTCTATCACTGCAGACGGTTGAAATGAACGGTTTTATGGCACCGCCGCTGAAAGCCGACGCACAGTTTTTTGTGCTGACCAAAGCACCGATGGCACTATGCCCGTTCTGCTCCTCCGATGCCGATTGGCCTTCGGATATTGTGGTGGTGTATTTGGATAAAAAACAACCGTTTGTACAAAATAACGCCATGATTAAAGTGACTGGAAAATTGGAATACGGCTCGTGGACGGATCCGGAAACCGGCTTTGTCAGCTTGTTACGCATTACCAATGCCAGATTCAAGAAATTATAAAACAGGCTTTTTAGTTTGACAGGAGATCAAATGTTAGAGATCAAGGATTTGACCGTCAACATTGCGGCATTGCCAGAACCGATTTTGGCAATACCGCACTTATCCATTCCCGCCGCACAACAGATTGCGGTGATGGGACCTTCCGGCTGTGGAAAAAGCACATTTTTAAATATCATCAGTGGATTATTAAAACCGACAGCCGGTTCTGTGAAATGGCGGCAACAAGAGCTGACCGCACTTTCAGCCACCGCTTGCGATACATGGCGTTTTCAACATGTCGGCATGGTGATGCAGGATTTTTATCTGACCAACGGCTTGACCGCACTGGAAAATGTGCTGCTGCCGTTGGCTTTTCGTCACTGGCGCATATCCGATGCGCTGAAACAGCGGGCGGAATCTTTGCTGGAACAGCTGAACATGCCACGGCGGCACAGTGATGTCGCCAAATTATCGCGCGGTGAAATGCAGCGAGTGGCGATTGCGCGAGCGCTGTTGGCGCAACCGCAGGTGATTATCGCCGATGAACCGACCGCCAGTCTGGATGCGGAAAACAGCCGCAATATTGCCCGTTTATTATTGGAAATCAGTGAAAAAGAGAAGTGTACCTTGCTGGTGGCGACCCATGATCGTTTCTTATCCGAACAGCTGCAACGCCGACTGTTGCTGCAAAACGGCGTTATCATGTCGGATCAGCAAACAGGAGCGCAACCATGTTAATGCTAAAACTGTTATTACTTGACTTTAAAAAGAGCAAATTCGGCAGCCTGCTGATTATTTTTCTGATTGCGTTGTCAACTGCATTGAGTATCACCGTCAGTTTGCAGGAGCGTGCATTGCGTGAAGGCAGTGCGCAAGCGGCGGATCGCTTTGATTTGGTGATCGGTGCGCCAGGCAGCGAAGTGCAGTTGGTGCTAAGTACCGTGTTTTTACAACCGTCGCTGTTAAACCTGTTGGATACCGCCGTTTTTAAGGAGATTGAAGCCAATCCTCTGGTTGATTGGGCAGCACCGTTGGCATTCGGCGACTACTATCAAGGTATGCCGATTGTCGGCACCAATACCGCACTTGTGCTTGACGGCGGTGAACGGCAACTTACTGCTGGACGGACATTCGAAAAAGATTATGAAGCGGTGGTAGGTGCCAAGAGCGGTTTAGCGCTCGGTGACAGTTTCAGCCCGATGCATGGACAGTTGGGTGAAAGCAACCATCATGCCCATGATGACGTGGAGTATCATGTAGTCGGCATTTTGCCGGAGGAGGGCAGTGTTTGGGATAAAGCCTTATTGGTGCCGATTACCAGCGTTTGGGACATACATCAACATCATGACCATGACCATGACCATGACCGTCACGCTCACGAGCATGACGGACCGCCGGGCTATGTCGATGAGCATGATCACGACCACGACCATGATCACAGCCATGCGATTGAAGAGCTGGGCATGTCGGCGGTGGTGATTAAGCCGCAAAGTTTTGCCGGTGCTTATCAACTGCGCAGCCAATATAAAACCGAGGCCACCCAAGCCGTATTTCCGGCGGAAGTGCTGGTGCGGGTGTATGGCGTATTAGGCGATAGCAAAGAAGTGCTGCTGTGGGTGTCTATCGTCACGCAAGTGTTGGTCGCAACCGCACTTTTGATGATCATTGTACTGTATTTGCAAAATCGACAAAAACAGGTGGCAGCGTGGCGGATTTTCGGTGCACCACGCGCCAAGATCTTCTTGCTGGTTTGGTTTGCCTTGATCGTGATGATAGCTATTGCAATGCTGCTCGGCACGGTGATCGGTTATATTGCTGCACAGCTCATCTCACAGCATTTGAGCCAACAAAGTGGCTTTGTATTGCCGGTGCGTTTGGGTGAAGAGGAATACCTGTTTATTGTGTTTAATTTTATTTTTGCCATTTTGCTGGCATTGCTGCCGTCGTTGCTGCTTTACCGCCGTTCACCAATAAATGTTTTACGAAATACGCAAGAATGATATGATAACGCCCTAAATTAGTCGTGATAATGTGAGTTTTAGGTTAAGGAGAACTTGTGTTGCAACATCATATCGAACAACACAGTGTGGTTGACAACCAGCGCTTAGTGGTGACGCTGGCATCCACTCAAGCCGAAATTGAAGAGGCGCAACGCTTGCGCTATGAGATTTTTGCCAACGAAATGGGGGCGAAAATTCAGAGTATAAACGGTTTGGATATTGATAAATATGATGAACATTGCCAGCATTTAATTGTCCGTGACGAAGACAATGGACGCATTGTTGGTTGCTATCGTCTGTTGACCATTGAAGGCGCACGCAAAGTCGGTGGTTGGTACAGTGCCGGTGAATTTGATCTCAGTCGTATTGAACATATTTTGGATCGTACTGTCGAATTGGGGCGTGCTTGTGTGCATAAAGACTACCGCAATGGCGGTGTCGTGTTGCTGTTGTGGACCGGATTGATTAAATTCATGCACTTGGAGAATCTGTCGTATATGATCGGCTGTGGCAGTATCAGCATGAGTGACGGCGGACACAGCGCAGCAAGCCTGTACCGCAAATTGGAGAAAAAATATCTATCGCCGTTGGAATATCGGGTGTTTCCGCATGTGCCGGTGCAATTGGATAAATTGCAACAGGATTTAGAGGTTTCCACACCGGCGCTGATTAAAGGCTATCTGCGTGCCGGTGCTTATATTTGCGGCGAACCGGCTTGGGATCCGGCTTTCAACTCGGCGGACGTGTTGATTATGATGCCGATCACCCGCCTGGACGAACGTTATTTAAAGCATTTCTGTCGTTGATCGGCACAGTTAAAATAAGGCGGATTATGCAAACGTTGCGAGTTTTTTGGCGCTTATCATGGATAATGTACTATCTGTTAAGCGGTGTGTTTCAAATGTTAGTGTTGTTTCGTTGGTGTACGCCGCAACAAAAATTAGCGCGAATTCAACGCTGGTCGCAAAATATTTTGCGGGTGTTTAACATTCAGGTCAATGCCCATAACGTACCGCACTTGTCACAAGTCAAAGGCTCGATGTTTATTTCGAATCACGTTTCTTGGTTGGATATTTTTGCGATTAACGCCGTGTTGCCGGGGCAGTTTATCGCCAAAGATGATGTGCGCAAATGGCCGATTATCGGCTATCTGGCAGCGCAAGCCAACACGGTGTTTGTGTCGCGTCAACGTGGCAACGGCACGCAGGGCAAGGTAGACGGTGTTGCGACCGCACTTCGCAACGGTGCGCAAATTACCCTGTTTCCGGAAGGCACATCAACTATCGGCGAGCAGGTGCTGCCGTTCAAAAGCAGTTTCTTTCAGGCGGCGATTGACGCCGAAGCTAAGATTTGGCCAGTACTGTGTTTCTATCCGGCGAAAGACGGCGGTGTCAATCCTACCATGGCGTATTACGGCGATATCAGCTTGGTGCAATCCCTAAAAGATCTGGCGGCACAAAAGTGCGGTGTGATTGAACTCCGTTTTTTTGAAGCGATTGATGCTACAGCAAAAGAACGCCGTGATCTCGCCGAACATACCCAACAAATGCTGGCAACCGAACTGGCGAAGACGTTGGAGCGGAGTCGTTAGTCTTTTTCGGCTATAAATCAGTTTGATTGATTTAATCAAGTGTAGTGATTAAAATATAAACAAATTGAGCAAAGGAGTAAGCTATGCCGATTGTTATTGTGAATACTGATTTTATTATCCATAAAGAAGATGAACATTGGACGAGCGAAGAGCTGGCAATGCTCGACGAGCAGATTGCAGAAGATAAACAAGGTGAGGCTTGTATTGAATTCGCCCCTGAAGCTCTACTACAGCAAGTTGCAGAACGTTTGAGTAATGGTGACCTAAAGGCGTGGGAATTGCTCGATGCTTACCATTAATTTCAGTAATAATTTGATAAAGTTTATTTTTTACGCATTATTATCCGAGCATTCTCGTACCAATATTGCCAATGCGCTGACTTATTTCCCATTGACCATAGCTTTGCGTAAGGATCTGCGTTATCGCAAACGTGGTGTTTATCAACGTGAAATTACTCTATTCTATCGTTTAGATCGCTTATCCAATCCGACAACGGTTTTTCGTTTCGGAAAAATGAAAAATCCAATTCGCCAAGATAATGTTAAAAATCGCCAAATTATCAGCCAAATTTTCAGTGATTATCCAAATAAAGTGGTACGTGAGCGCATTTATTAAACATTATTCATCTCTCAAATCGGCAAATTCGCCTTTCGTTGCCAATGCCAAATCCTGTGCGGTCAAGGCAATATCCAAACCGCGTTTGCCGCCGGAGACGTAAATCACGTCCCATTCAACCGCACTTTGATCAATAAAGGTGGGCAAAGCTTTCTTCTGTCCGATCGGGCTAATGCCGCCGACCAGATAGCCGGATGATTTTTGTGCGGCATCGATTTCTGCCATCTCTACCTTTTTCACTTTCAGCGCTTTGGCTGCTTTTTTCAGGCTTAACAAATGCGACACCGGCAGCACCATCACCGCCAGTTTTTTCTGATCTCCATTTATTGCGACTAACAGGGTTTTGTAGGTTTGTTCAAGGGGTAAGCCCAATTTTTCTGCCGCTTCTTGCCCGAAATCGGTGTTGTGTGGGTCGTGTTGGTAACTGTGAATAGTATGCGAAATTTTTTGTTTTTTCAGGTAATTAATTGCCGGTGTCATGGAGTATCTCCTGATTCTTTTACAGACTTATTGCCGGAAATTCCGTAGAATAGCCAAAAATTATTGTAGCACTGTTTTAAAAAATAGGGGAAAAGATGCAAACAAAACTGAATATTGTCATTGCCGCAGAGTTCGAGTTGGCGGAGAAGATCGCGGATTTATTGGAGCAAAGCGAGTTACCTGTCGAGAAAATAATTGTTGCCGAAATTTATCCGTTCGGCGAAGAGCAGGGCTTGCGCTTTAATAACCGTGCGGTGGAACAGCAAAATATCGAAGAGCTTGATTGGTCGGATAAGCAATATTTGTTTTTTGCCGGAGAAACTAAGCACGCTGGTTATCTGGCGCAAGCGGCGGATAGCGGTTGTGTGGTGATCGATCTCAATGGCGTATGTGCGGCGTTGCAAGATGTGCCGTTAATCGTACCGGGTTTTAATGATCCACTGCTGAGCGAATTGCGCAACCGCAATATCGTTTCTCTTGCCGATCCGCAAATTAGCCAACTGCTGCTGACCTGCGGTGAAATCTTGCTGGGCGGCGAAATTAACCGTTTGCTGGTGAGCTCGATGTTGCCAGCGTCTTATGTCAACAGTGAGCAGGTGAAAACATTGGCGGGACAAACGGCACGTTTATTGAACGGGATCCCGTTAGACGAAGGCGAAGTGCGGTTGGCGTTTGATGCGGCACCGTTCAAACGGCACAGCAGCGAGCGCTTGCTGCAACAGTTTCAAAAAATTCTGCCAAACAGTGACATTCAATTGGTGATTCACCAATTACAAAGTGCGGTTTTCTATGGTTTAGCACAACAAGTGACCGCACTTTCCGATTACCAAACCGATGTGGAGCAGTGGCAAGCGGTATGGCAAGCGAATGAATTGCTTGTGTGGCATGAGGCACAGATTGTCACGCCGGTGATAAATGGTGAACAGTATCAAGAACAAGATCAACTGCATATCAGTGATGTGCAAGCATTAGAAAACGGCATTCAGTTTTGGTCGGTGTGCGATGAACAGCGTTTCAGTTTGGCGCTGCTCGGTGTGAAACTGGCGGAAACAGCGTATTTACAAGGCTATTAGCGGATCAAAGTGCGGTCTGGTTTACTTGCCGATATACGCTATAAATAGGCAGTAAAAAGCTATAACAACAAAGGAGTCTATGATGCGAAAAATAATGGGCAGTTTATTGATATTGTCGGTAGCTAGCAGTGTAGCTGCCAAAGAGGTTAATATTAAATTGCTGGGAACGTCTGATGTGCATGGACGAGTGGTGCCGTGGAGCTATGGGGCGGATGTTGAAGATCGTTCGGGATCTTATGCCCAGATTGCCAGCTATGTGAAGAGCGTGAAGCAGCAGCATGATAATGTAATTTTGATTGATGTTGGCGATGCAATTCAGGATAACCAAGTGGAAGTGTTTGCCAAAACCCCGCAATACTACCAAGACAATCCGATTCCCAAAGTATTAAATGCGATGGGTTATGATATTTTTGTCTTGGGAAATCATGAGTTTAATTTTGGCATGCCAGCATTAGATGCCATTTTGCAAGATATCAACGCACAAAAAATTACCGCTAATTTCTATCATCAATCCGGCGAGCGCTATTTAGCACCCACCACGATTATCGAAAAAAGCGGAGTGAAACTGGGCATTATCGGTTTAACCACGCCGATGTCGGCGATCTTTGAAAACGACACCGGGCATTTAAAAGCGATGAAATTCAGCTCACCGATTGAGGAAACCAAACAGCAAATTGCGGCGTTAAAAGCGCAGCATGTCGATGCGATTATTGTGGTTGCCCATATGGGGATTGAGAATGAAAACAACATTGCCGCAACCGGCGTTAGGGATCTGGTCAATGCGGTTGAGGGGATTGATGTGATTATTGCTGGGCATATGCACCAAAATATACCCAGTGAAACCATCAATAATGTGTTAATCACCGAGCCGCATCGTTACGGCACAGTGGTTTCTGAAGTGGATTTAACCTTTGATATTGATGAAAAACAGCAGGTTAAACTGTTGTCAAAAGCGGCAACAACGGTGCCGGTGAAAGAACTGGCTGCCGATCCTGAAATCGTCAGCATTTACCAACCTTATCACGATGAATTACGACGTTTGAATAATCTCGTGATTGGTGAAACCGCCAATGACATGGTTTTGCAACAGAAAAATCATGGTGTATCCGTTGCTTTTTCACAAGACACCGGTTTATCGTCGCTGATTACCGACGTTGAATTACATTACAGCAAAGCCGATGTGGTTTCCTTTGCCTTCGATCATGAAACGGTACGTTTGGATAAAGGACCGATTAAGAAAAAAGATATCATCTTTAATTATCGTTATGCCGGTGGTGATGTGACGGTGTATGCGTTGAGCGGCAAACAGCTGAAGCAGTATATGGAGTGGTCAGCGGACTATTTTAATACCATTGAAGCGGGCGACACGGCTTATCGTTATGATCCTGTACGTGGCAAATCCAAATATGTGACCTTCGATATTTTTGGTGGGGTGAACTATAACATTGATTTAACCCAGCCAAGCGGGCATAAAATTGTCGATTTAACCTTAGCCGACGGACGCCCGGTGACGGATGAACTGCAATTAAAAGTCGGTATGAACTCCTACCGTTTTGGGCAACTCAGCAAAACAGGCGGTATATTTGCAGGACAAACTATTCCGGTGTTATGGGAATCGAAAGTGGCTTTAGGCAGTGAAGCTGGCACCATTCAAAATATGATGATCGATTATATTACCCAAGTGAAGCAAGGCAAAATCGACGGTTTATCACATAACCGTTGGCGGATTATCGGTTTAAAGTAGGGTCTGTTTATTTTTAAAGTGCGGTTAGGGCAGGACCGCACTTTGCTTTTCTATGGTTTTCTATTTGAAACCATCGGCTTGCAACTGTTGATAGCCGCCTAGATTGATCACATTATGATAGCCTAACTGTTCTAATTCGGCTTTTGCCAATTCGGAGCGGCGACCACTGCGGCAGTAAACATAAATCGGTTGCTGTTTATCACTGCTTATCTGACTGATTTGTGCCGCAATTTGATCGTGGGGAATATGAACCGCACTTTGCAAGTGTCCGGCATTAAACTCCTCAAGACTGCGTACATCCAACAAAATCGCCTGCTGAGTTTGTTGCTGCTGTTGCAATTGTTGTGGCGTGTGTTTTGGTGTAGTCATATTGGCTTGTACTGTTGAAAATAAGCCGCTGAATAAGCAGATTCCGCCGGCTATCCATTTTAACATTCGCATTTGTATCTCCTGATATTAAAAATCGAGGTCAGATTAGCTTGTTATACAATAATTGCTTGCACAAGAGTATCGCCTTGTTGCGATTTCATATCAGCTCTGCCTGTTGTAGCACCACCGCTTGCAGCACTTTGATGCCAGCCTCCACATCTTGCCAATCGGTGTGTTCCAACGGATTGTGGCTGATGCCTTGGCGTGACGGCACAAAAATCATACCGGTCGGACATAGAGTTGCCATGTGCATGGCGTCGTGTCCGGCACCGCTCGGCATGATTTCATAAGTATAGCCTAAGCTTGCCGCGGCTTGCTCAACCGTATTAACCATGTCTGTATTCAAGATGATTGGCTGATCGCGCGAAATCAGTTGCAGTTCGATCTGTAAGCCGCGTTGTTGACTGACCTTATCGATTTTTTGCTGTAAGGCAGAAAATACGCTTTCCCGTGCGGTAATATTGGTGCCGCGAATATCAACCAATAATTCGCAATAACCCGGCACCACGTTCATTACACCCGGTTTTGTTTGTATTTGTCCCACGGTGGCGACGGTGGCGTACCCGGCACGAATCGCAGCTTGCTCCAATTCTAATGCTAATTCGGCGCCGCCTAATAATGCGTCATGGCGATAATTCATCGCTGTTGCACCAGAGTGATCCGCTTGACCTTGAATTTTCACGATGCAGCGAATCGGTGCTGCAATACCGGTGACTACACCAATGGTTTTTTGTTCATTTTCTAGACGTGGTCCCTGTTCAATATGTAATTCAAAAAAACATTTAAATTCAGTGGCGGAGCGTTTGGCTTGATCGATTTGCTGAAAATCCAAACCGATTTGCTGAAGTGCGGTGGCGAGGCTAACCCCGTTTTTATCTTGCAAATGGGTTAAATTCGCTTGCGTGCTGACACCGCACATTACCTTACTGCCTAAAGTAGCATAATTAAAACGGTTGGATTCTTCACAGGTAAAAATGATTAATTCCAATGGATAACGAGTTTGCTGTTGTTGCTCGCACAGTTGCAGCAGGATTTCCAAACCGGCAATGGTACCGAGCGGGCCGTCGAATTTCCCGGCATTGACCACCGTGTCGATATGTGAACCGAAAGCGACCGCAGGCAGATCATTTTGTAAACCGTCACGGCGAATAATCACATTGCCGATTTCATCAATCCGCACTTTTAAGCGTTGTTGTCGGCAGATTTCAAGCAAATAATCGCGGACGATCAGGTCTTCGGCGCTGAATGCCAAACGTGTCAATTGATGAGGTTCACTGGAAATAGCCGCCAGATGATTAATGAGCGTTTTGACTCTTTGCATATTAACAGACATAACGATTTCTCCTTAAAAAAACAGTAATAAGACGTAATGTTTACCTATTCTTTGCGAAAAGTATGATCTCACCCACTATACGCCAAAAGTGATTAGGGTAAAATCAAACAGGTTACAAAGTTTTCAATATCAATATTACTACCAGTAAAAGGAGCGTACCGATGAGTGTTAAGAAAATGCTGTTAATGAGCGGTTCCAAATATCGCAATACAGGCTATCTGGAACACTGCACCCCTTGGATCAGCCGTTTTTTGGCGGATTATCAAGGTAAAACCTTGGCGTTCGTGCCCTATGCCGGGGTCAGTCGCAGCTATGATCAATATGAGGCAGTGGTGCAGCAGGCACTCCAATCGTTGGAAATGAATATCCTTTCCGTCCATCAATCCCAAGATCCAACTGAAATTATTGAACAAGCCGATGCGATTGCGATTGGCGGCGGTAATACCTTTTGTTTGTTAAATCAACTATATCAGCATGCTTTATTAGAACCGATTCGCACGAAAGTCAAGTGTGGTACGCCGTATTTCGGCTGGAGCGCTGGGGCGAATGTTGCTGGGGCGTCGATTATGACCACCAACGATATGCCGATTGTGTATCCGCCGTCATTTGAAGCTTTGAACCTGTTTCCGGCACAGATTAACCCGCACTTTATCTCCGGCAAAATGCAGGGGCATAACGGCGAAAGTCGCGAAGAGCGGTTAAATGAGTTTTTGCTGGTCAACCCGCAGGCAGTAGTATATGCCATGCCGGAGGGAACGGCGTTACAAATTCGTGACCATAAAGCAACCGCATTAGGCTTTGATGATATTCTGCGTTTCAGCGGAAAAATGGATCTGGAAACCATTTCGGTCAATTCCACTTTCAATTATGAATAAATTCAGTTATCCGGAGGTTATCAATGAATGAATTAAAGATGGGCATTGCACTATTAGGCATTGTCGTGACCGTTTATCTGCTGATTAAAAAGTATGAAACCCGCACGGTGTTGCTGGGTGTCGGTTTAGTGATGGCGGTACTCACCCTGAATCCAATGGGGGCGTTGGAGGCGTTTGCCAAAAGCATGACCAGCGCCGGGTTGATTATGGCGATCTGTTCCAGTATGGGCTTTGCCTATGTGATGAAATATACCGAATGCGACATGCATTTGGTACATTTGCTAACCAAACCGCTGAGCGGTTTGAAGTTTTTCCTGATTCCGATTGCTACAATTCTGACTTTTTTTATTAATATCGCCATTCCGTCGGCGGCAGGTTGTGCGGCGGCGGTGGGTGCAACCTTGATACCGGTACTGAAATCCGCCGGCGTTCGTCCGGCAACTGCCGGTGCGGCAATTTTGGCAGGAACGTTCGGTTCGATGATGAGTCCCGGTTCTTCTCACTCGGCGATGATCAGTGAAATGTCGGGTTTGACGGTGACTCAAGTGAACCTGAGCCATGCGCCTTACACGATTATTGCTGGCGCAATCGGTGCGGTGGTATTGACGATTTTAGCCGTGGCTTTGGGCGATTATCACAAAAAATTCCGTGATGAATATTTGGCAGAAAACCAAAACGCAGAGCAACATTTCAGCAAGGTGAATTTTTTGTATGCGCTGGCGCCGTTGATTCCGGTGGTGTTGTTGGTGATCGGTGGCACTGAATTGCAACAAATCTCTTGGCTGGCATGGACCAAAATGACGGTGCCGGAGGCGATGTTGATCGGGGCGATTTATGCGATCATGGTCACTCGTGCTTCGCCGGTGAAAATCACCAATGAATTTTTCAACGGCATGGGTAATTCCTATGCCAACGTGTTGGGAATTATCATTGCCGCCAGTGTGTTTGTCGCTGGGCTGAAATCGACTGGGGCGATTGACTCGGCAATTGAATTTTTGAAATCTTCGAATGAATTCGTGCGTTGGGGGGCGACCATTGGGCCGTTTTTGATGGGCATCATCACCGGTTCTGGCGATGCGGCGGCAATCGCTTTCAATACGGCGGTGACACCGCATGCGGTTGAGCTGGGTTATACCCATGTCAATTTAGGCATGGCAGCTGCCATCGCCGGCGCTATCGGTCGCACGGCTTCGCCGATTGCCGGAGTAACCATTGTGTGTGCCGGTTTGGCGATGGCCAATCCGGTGGATATGATTAAACGTACTGCCCCAGGCATGGTGCTGGCGGTACTATTCTTGGCGCTGTTTATGTTGTAATAGGAGGAAAGATGACTATGAATCCACAACAATTAATTGCATGGCGACGCGAGTTCCACCAATTTCCGGAAACCGGTTGGTGTGAATTTTTGACTACCGCTAAATTG
>VDHG01000030.1 GCA_006228005.1 Testudinibacter crocodili | reverse complement strand
AAGCTGCTGCCGAGAAAGCTGCTGCTGAGAAAGCTGCTGCTGAGAAAGCGGCTGCTGAAAAAGCCGCTGCTGAAAAAGCTGCCGCTGAAAAAGCTGCTGCCGAAAAAGCCGCTGCCGAGAAAGCTGCCGCTGAAAAAGCCGCTAAAATCAGTTTATCGGTAAAAACAGCGCCGGAAGTTGGCGAATATTTAACATTGATTGGTAGTGCTCGCAATGTAGTCAATATTAATTTAAATAATGCCCAATCTGGCTTCAGTGTAGCTTATGAAGGTTACTATGAGCGTGATAATTATCAGCACCAGTACGACTTCAAGAGTAAGGTGAATGGTAAAGGCGTAGTGTTTAACCTAGCTAATCAAGTCAATGATATCGAAGGTGGGGTGCAAATCCGCTTGGCAGATTTAACCACGAGTACAGCGTCAGACAAAGTGCGGTTACAGTCGAAAACGAAATTAACATCAGTTATTGGTTACGGCGGATATTATTTTGATGACCTAAAATTATATGCTGCGCTCGGGGTGGCTAAAGCACGTTTTAATACTAAAATTGACGGACAAGCGCCAACCAGCATGAATAGCCATTTCTCATCTACCGGCATTTTTGCTAAAGGCGGTATCAGCTATACACAGCCGTTCGGCAATATCAGTGTGAAAGAGTATATTGCGTTGAGCTATAACGATCTGGGCTTAGGTGAATTAACAGACAGCAACGGTGATAAAATTGAGGTGAGCGATAAATTACCACTCAGCAGCGAAGTCGGTGTGATGGTTGATTACAATGGTGAACGCTGGAATTTTAATGCAGGTATTGGGGTTAGTTATGATCTGGGTAAATTGCAAGTGCGGTATAAGGATACCGATCGTAACTATTCACGTGGCACCGGGAAATTAAAATTCAATTTGGATCTGGGGTCAAGCTATAAATTGGCAGAACACCTGTATTTGACACAAGATGTGAAGCTCGCTTTAGACAGCAACCATTACCAAAATGCCATTTTCAACCTTGGGGTGAAATTTACTTGGTAACATTTAGTTGTCAGCACTAAGTAGCAAATGCCCTATCTTTAATGGATAGGGCATTTTTATGAGTAAAGGCATGATAATAGACTAAATAGTACCGATTCTCCGTATTTCAGGCCTTAGTGAAAGAGTTGTATTTTTCTGGATAATATGAAATATCTCATCCAAATATTAAATTTTACTTAACGATCTAATCAGTAAAGTACGGATTGTTTCCCGCACTTGGTTTGCCTATACTGCGCAGCATTCAAACCCAAACAGCCCATTAAAGGAAACAATGAATATCAAACAAACCGCCGCCGCTTCTGTTTTAACCTTAACTACCGCCCTTGCCCTAGCGGCGCTGATTGAAAAAATGTAAAAAGCCTACCCGAATCTGGGCAGGCAAATCAATCTGGAGCTGGGTGCCAAAGTGAACATGGGGGAAATGAAATGGCAAGGTTAACTTATTTATTCGATCCGCTTTGCGGTTGCTGTTATTAGGGCATGTCCTCATGGTTGATAATGAGGACACGCCCTAAAAGTTATATTGCTAAGCTGATTTGGCTTTATGCAAACGGTTAAAAACGGTAAGATGCTAAGAAAGAAAGCTCATTCGATTTTACAGAATCTTGTAAATGTACACGCGTGTATTCCGCGCCCAATTCAACATTTTGCGACAGGGCATATTTGGCCCCTAGACCATAGCCGAATCCTTTCACACTATAAGAGCTGCCGTCATCAGACCATTTGACTTTACCATAATTATAATTCACTTTGACATAAGGCAATAGATTAGGCAGTACACGGTAACCTTGTGCATAGCCAACGGTGAAATTATGCTTTCTTTTGGCACTTGCACCATTACCCTCACCCGGCTCGGTATCAACCGCATATTTTCCACTTTTGCCTAATTGAATGCTAGCTTGGGCTAAGCCGACAAAATCATTGCCAAAATCAAACCCGTAATCCGCAATTAAATTCACTGATGTGAAACGTTTTAGTTTGATCTCTTCTTCGTTGAATTTAAATTTTTCACTACTTATTTTCAAACCAACGGAAGGACCAACAAAAGTTTGACCAGCCGGAGCCGCAAGAGCGGTAGCTGAAATAACGCTGCTACTAAGAAGCGCTGCTGTTAAAACCAGTACTTTTTTCATTTTATAATCCTCTTATAAATAAATACTCGGATTGAGCAATTTTATTCTAAATGAGTGTTAAATAATAAACAATCGCTTTATTGCTTAAATTAGATCTTTATCATTATTAGTCAATAAGATATTTAATCCAACAATATAAAAAACATACTATAACTTAAATTTCATCACGCCATTTGAACATTAAAGTAAATTTAAGGCATAAAACCGCTGTTGTAATTGGATTGTCAGCATCGACGATATCAACCAAAAATCAGCAATAACCAAGTGATAGCCATGATTGCTAACGCCATCGTCACCGCTGCCGAGCCGAGATCTTTGGCTCTGCCGGAGAGTTCGTGGTATTCCATACCCACGCGATCGACCACCGACTCGATTGCGCTGTTCAGCAATTCGACCACCAACACCATCAGCACAGAGCCGATCATCAACGCCCGTTCTACACCGTTTTCGCCAAGCCAAAAAGCTAACGGAATCAACACCGCCGCCATAATCAGTTCGTGTTGAAATGCAGTTTCGGTAACGGCTTGTTTTAAGCCTTTAATGGAGTAACCGGTCGCCTTGACTAAATGGGTAAAACCTTTGTGCTTCTGCATATCCGGCTGCTCAGTATGATTTTTTGACATAATGTTCCTTTATTATTTTAAAAATACGGTTAAAAGTGCGGTCAGATTTAATTTGATAAACGTCTGGCTTCCAACACATCGTTAATCCGCAGCAGCGAGGATAAAATCCGCCCCAGCATCTCGACGTTGCCCAATTCGATCTCCATATCAATGGTGGCGGTCATGTTTTTGACGTCGCTTTTACTGGAGACCCGCAGCACGCTGACTTTTTCGTTCGCCAAGACCGTGGTGATGTCGCGCAGTAAACCGGTGCGATCGTTGGCGACCACTCGAATCACCAAATTAAATTTGGTGTTGAAGCTTTTGCCCCACACCGCTTCCACCACCCGCTCCGGACAGGCTTCTTGCAGATTCAACACCTGATCGCAGTCGGCACGGTGAATCGAGATGCCGCGTCCTTGGGTGATGTAACCCAAAATCGCATCGCCCGGAATCGGTTGGCAGCAGCGTGCAATGTGGTGCATCAGGTTGCCAACTCCTTCTACCACAATTTGCCCTTTGCTGCTGCTGGTTTTGTTTTGCTGTTTGCTTTCTACCTGACGCAAAATATGTTCATCAACCTGCTCGGCAGACGGTTTCAGCAGTTTGCCTTGTAAGTAGTTGCTGAGTTGATTCAGGCGAATATCACCGTTGCCGATACCCGCATAAAGATCATCAAGTTGTTTCAAATTGTAGCGTGGTAATGCGTACTCTTCGATCTGCTTATGGTTCAGTCCCAGTTTGAGCATTTCTGCTTCCAACTGCTCTTTGCCAAGCGGAATATTTTTCTCACGATCCAAACGTTTGAACCATGCCTGAATTTTGGAGCGTACCCGATTGATCGTGACAAAACCAGTGTTCGGATTCAGCCAGTCACGGCTTGGATTCGGATTTTTCTGGGTGATAATTTCCACTTTATCTCCCATTTGTAACTTGTAGGTGAACGGCACAATTCGATCCGCGACTTTCGCCCCGATACAGCGGTGCCCAACTTCGCTGTGGATAGTATAGGCAAAATCCAACGGTGTCGATCCGCTCGGCAAATCAACGATATCCCCTTGCGGTGTAAACACATAGATTCGATCGTCAAAGATTTTGCTGCGGGTCTCCTCCATCATGTCGCCGGATTGGCTCAAATCATGCTGCCACGCCAACACTTGGCGTAACCAACTGATTTTCTGTTCATAATCAGCCCTGCCGCCGGTACTGCCCTCTTTATATTTCCAGTGTGCTGCTACGCCCAATTCGGCATCATCGTGCATTTTTTGGGTGCGGATTTGCACTTCAATCGCTTTTTTTCCTTCGCCCCACACAACAGTATGGATTGATTGATAGCCGTTCGGCTTCGGGTGCGCCACATAATCGTCAAATTCAGCAGCAATATGTTTAAAGTGGCTGTGGACAATACCAAGTGCGGTATAGCAATCCTCCAATTTATCCACAATAATTCGCACTGCACGAATATCAAATAACTGCTCGAACGGCAGATTTTTCTTCTGCATTTTTTTCCAAATGCTGTAAATATGCTTCGGACGCCCATACACTTGCGCGCGTTGCGGCAGCTCGGCTTGTAGATCACGCTCGATCACTGCGACAAAATCATGGATATAGGCTTCACGATCGCGGCGCTTTTCCTGCAACAATTTGGCGATTTGGCGGTAATGCGCCGGATCAAGATAGCGGAAACAGTAGTCTTCCAACTCCCATTTCAACTGCCCGATGCCCAAACGGTTGGCAAGTGGGGCATAAATATTGCTGCATTCGCGCGCGGCTAAGATTTTTTCCGGCTCAGAGATAAAATGGTTTTCTTCACGCAAAAACGCAATTCGCTCCGCCAGTTTAATCACCACGCAGCGGAAGTCGTCCACCATCGCCAGCAGCATGCGGCGCACATTATCCACCTGCAAATTACTGCCCGACTGGCTGGCACTCAATTGGCGGATACTGTCCATATCCACCACGCCTTTCACCAGTTTGCGAATATCGTTGCCAAAATCCTCTTTCACATGGTCATAATTGATGATTCGTCGCTTCACCAAAGGGAATAACATCGCAGCGATCAGACTGTCTTGATCCATATTCAAACCACTCAATACTTCCACCATTTCGCTGGCGGAATAGAGCAAATATTGCCGCTCTTTTGCTTCCAAATTCGCCAATTTGTCGCAATTATAGTGCCAAGTTTCAAGTAACTTTTGACGAACCGCAGGAGCGAGTGTCAGACCCTCACTCCAATCCTCAATCACAAACTGCTCGGGTGAGAGCAGATGTGATGCACGAATGGCTACCATATTATTCTCCCTGTTTGCTGGTTAGCGCTTTTTAAATAAGGTGATTGATTCCAAATGCGCGGTATGTGGAAACATATCAATCGCCGCACTTTTTTCAAGTTGATACCCCTGTTGCAACAAATATTCACTGTCGCGCACCAACGTCGCCGGATTGCAAGAGACATACAAAATACTGTTCGGGCGCAATTCACAAATATGCGGCAGCGCAAACAGCGCACCGCTGCGTGGCGGATCAAGCAGCACCTTGTCAAACGCCTGTTTCGCCCAAGGTTGATCACTGAAAGTACGATCCAAATCCGTTTGGTAAAATTTAACATTGGTCACACCATTGGCAAGCGCATTCTGCTTCGCCTGCGCCACCATCTCAGCGACTCCCTCAATCCCGACCGCACTTGCTACTTTGGACGCCAACGGCAGGGTAAAGTTTCCCATACCGCAAAATAAATCCAACACCCGATCGGTCGGTGATAACGCCAGCCAGTCAAGGGCGGTATCGATCATTTTTTGATTTAAAGTGCGGTTCACCTGAATAAAATCCCGCACCGCAAACGCCAGCCGCTGTCCGTTAGCCAGCTGATAATATGGCGTGTCGCCATACCAGTGTTGAATCTGGTGTTCCTGTTCGCAAACAAACAGTTGTAATTGCTGTTCAGCGGCAAACTGCAACAACCGCACTTTGTCATCGGATTGCACTTGCCCCGCATGGCGCAATAACATCGCCACGCCGTTATCCGCGGCGACCAATTCGATATGTCCCAATTGTGCTTTGCTCTGCCATCGCGGCAACCATGTTTGCAATGCCGCCAACACCGCATTCAAGTGCGGTTCGGCAACAGCGCAATGTTGGATATTGACAATCGATTTCGAACGCCGTCGACGCAAACCAAACGATAGGGTTTTACTTTGTTTATCGAATAAAATACTCAAGCGCAAACGGCGGCGATAGCCCCATTCGTCTGCTGTCAGCAGCGGTTGAAAGGCAATTTTCGGCTGCAAACGGCTTAAGCGCTGCTGCAATGCCCGTTGTTTCACTTGCTGTTGCAATATTATTGGAATATGCTGCATTTGACAGCCGCCGCATTCAACATAATGACCGCACTTTGGCTCAATCCGCTGCTCAGAATGCTGCAAAATTTTTTGCGTCACGGCGTGCCCATACTGCTTTTTCTCGTCCAACACCCGCACTTCCACGGTTTCCTGTGGCAACGCATTTTCCACAAACCAAGTTTTCCCCTGCAAACGGGCAACTCCCAGCCCTTGATAATCAAGATCGGTTATCTGCAGCGTCAGTTTCTTCGCTGCAGTGCTTTGCTTGCGTTCAGTATAAAAAAGTGCCATGGTTGAGTATATTCAAGTTAGCTAATATCAAACCGCTATTATAAAAGCGAAACCACAGAATGCGAAATAATCTGTGGGGGTTATTTATTATTCGCACGGACTAGCTAGTTGCATTGTGTATTTATGAAATAGTTGATACCGCACTTTACCGTTATAAAACGTAAAGTGCGGTATGTTTATTATGCACTTAGCTCAGATCTGCACCGTTGCTGGCGATGACTTTTTTATACCAATAGAACGAGTCTTTGCGGCGGCGTTGGCGGCTGCCGTTGCCGTCGTCGTCGATGTCAACATGGATAAAGCCATAGCGTTTTGATATTTCCGAGGTGGACATGCTCACCAGGTCGATTGGTCCCCATTCAAGGTAGCCGATTAAATCTACTCCATCAGTGATCGCTTCTTGTATTTGCTGAATATGCGCACGCAAGTAATCAACCCGATAATCATCGTGGATAGTGCCGTCGGCTTCTACGTTATCGTATGCGCCCAAACCATTTTCCACGATAAACAGTGGGATTTGGTAACGATCGTACATATCGTTTAAGGTAATGCGCAAACCGATCGGGTCGATTTGCCAGCCCCAATCGGACGCTTGCAGATACGGGTTTTTCACCCCACCGATCAGATTACCGGCAGTTTTTTCCACGTCCTCATGGCTGGTGACCGCCAAACTCATATAGTAACTGAACGAAATAAAGTCCACCGGATATTGTTTTAAAATCGTATCATCACCCAGTACTTTGTGAATGCGCACATTGTTTTCCGCCCAATGACGCAACATATAGCGTGGATATTCACCGCGCGCATGCACATCGGTGAAAAATAGATTTTGTTGGTTGCCCCATTGCGCCAAACGCTGATCTTGCGGATCGGCAGTGAGGGCATAATGATGCAAACGCGCCAACATACAGCCCATTTTGCCGTCGGGAATAATCTCATGCAGCGCTTTGGTGGCAAGGGCACTGGCGATAAATTGATGGTGTAAAGCCTGATATTTGACATTTTCCTGTTCGGCTTGCGGCACACGATCGATAACAATCCCGCCGCCAGTGAATGGACTGTGCATGGTGATCATATTAATTTCATTAAAGGTCAGCCAATATTTGACTTTGTGTTGATAGCGTTTAAATACGGTTTCAGCGTAGCGCAAAAAATGACCGATCACTTCACGCCCTGCCCAGCCATTGTATTTTTGGGTCAGACCCAGCGGTGTTTCGTAGTGGCAAAGCGTCACCATCGGTTGAATCCCGTGTTTGAGCATTTCGTCGAACAGATCGTCATAAAACTGCAAGCCCGCTTCGTTCGGCAGCTCGTCGTAACCGCTCGGGAAAATCCGCGCCCAATGAATGGAAATACGGAACATTTTCAGGCCCATTTCCGCCAGCAAAACAATATCTTGTTTGTAAGTATGATAAAAGTCAATTCCTTCTCGCTTTGGAAAACGCCCTTGAAAAGCCCCGGATAAAATATCCTCAATCCGCTGCGAGTCGATCTCAATCGCAGCACTGTGCGCACCGCGCTCACTTTTCGGCACATACGCCACCATATCGGCACTGGACAAGCCTTTGCCGCCAGCATCAAAGCCGCCCTCAATCTGGTTGGCAGCGGTTGCGCCGCCCCATAAAAAGTCTTTGGGGAATGGTTTTAAGTTGCTCATGTTTTTCTCCTTTATCTGCGGCTCTACTACATTGGCTTTAATTTAGCATGAAAGCGCACAAGCTGTTAAAATGTTTCGCCTACACGCAGGCGAAACCTGCACAATACACACAGAGGAAAGAGTATGCGCCAAGTGCGGTCGCTGATACTACTTTGTATCGGATTTTTTTCAATCAACGCTGTTTGGGCGCATCCCCATGCGTTTATTGATATGCAAACCCAGTTTTTGATTAAAGATCAGCAGCTCATCGGCTTGCGCATGGCGTGGTTGTTTGATGAAGCCGCTTCATCTGAGTTGATTTATGAACTGAAGATTAGCAAAAACCCAGTAGAAACCAAGCAGCAAATGAGTGATACTATTATGCAGAATATCGTCAACCAGCACTATTTCAGTTATTTTTACGACAGTCAGAAAATTCCGTTAAAATATACCAGCAAGCCCGATCAATACGAACTGAATGTGATCGGTAATCATATTCTGTTTAGTTTTAATTTTTACCTCAGCCAATCGCAACCAATCCATAATTTTCATGGTACGTTATCCAGTTATGATCCCAGTTATTATGTGGCGATGACCTATCCGCAGGCACCAGCCCGTACGATTGCAGATTATCCGCAATGCCAGGTGACACTGCAAACGCCTAACGTCGATCAAAAACTCAAGGATTATGCCGCATCCTTAGATAAAAGCCAAAAAGATGAGGATATGACACTCGGCGCACTATTTGCACAACAGGTGGTGCTTTCATGTCAGTAAAATTTAAAGCGGTTTATTTGCCGTTGCTACTGTTAGCTGTACTGTTGGCAATCTTACTCAGTCTCTATCCACATTTGTTAGCCAAAACCGTGGAATGGCAGCGGGAATTTAACCAACTGATTTCCACCACACTAAAACAGATCAATCAGCAACCATCGGAGGCAGGCAGCTGGCTGGTTGTCATCAGTTTTGCTTACGGTTTTCTGCACGCCGTCGGTCCGGGACACGGCAAATTTATTCTGAGCGGCTACCTTGCCACCCACCCGATTCGACTGAAAACCAGTATTCGCTTGACCTTGCTGGCTTCGCTGTTGCAAGGTGTGGTCGCCGTGGCAGTTATTTCGCTAATTGTGGTGGTTTTAACCCTATCAGCCGGTTATTTTCGATTGACCCAACTTTGGCTGGAGCGGATCAGTTTTATGCTGATCATCGCTTTGGGCGGCTATTGGTTGATCAAAAACAGCCGACAAATTTATCGCACACTGCGCCAAACCAAGCCTCAAACCGCAATCGGTAACATTACACAAATCCGCCAGCTTGATGCTGAATTACAAATCAAGCCGTGCTTGATTTCGCCGCTGACCGCACTTTCAGTTACAAATAAATCAGCGATAAATCAATGCGGCTGCGGACATCAACACCTAGCTGATCCTGCTCAAATCAACCATCTTCATGATTGGAAACCACAATTGATGGTGGTGCTCAGTATCGGCATTCGCCCGTGCAGTGGCGCTATTTTTGTGTTGTTTTTGGCTTATATGTTAGATCTTTATCTCTGGGGCGTGGTCGCAACGATGGCGATGGCGCTCGGTACCGGAAGCGCATTGACACTGTTCGGACTGCTGGTGTTATATACCCGTGATCGCATGCTGAAATTTGGCAAAGGCTATTTTTCTGCACATGTCTCCGCTTATTTTCCGCTGCTGGTAAAAATGCTATTCGGGCTAATTTTAATTACCCTCGGCAGCGCACTGTTACATGGCACAACATTGCCGATCAGTGGCGGAGCGGCACTTTTCAGCCGTTAAAATTCAACTGGTTGCGTTGATTGTATAAAGTGCGGTGGCCGAAATATAATGCGCCGAACAGCGCCAAACTGACAGTAGTACAAATGGCGATCATAATCGCGATTTGATACAACACGGCAGTACTCGGCAAAGTGCCGGACAAAATCTGTCCGGTCATCATGCCCGGCAAGGCGATAATGCCCATGCCCAGCATCGAATTTAGCGTTGGCAAAAGTGCGGTTTCCAGTGCTTGATTGACATATGGCAGCAGAATTTTCGATGGCGCTGCGCCGAAATTCAGCAACACCGTAATTTTATCCCGTTCCGCTGCCAAACTTTCACGAAAAGTTTTCAGTCCCAAGTTAAGAGCCGTCATCGCATTGCCCATAATCATCCCACCGAGCGGAATCACATATTGCGGATCAAACAGCTGTTGATTGGTCACAACCACCACAAAAAAGGCGATGATGCTCAGCCCGGAAAACGTCATCGACAACGCAACCGCACTTTTAAAGCGTTGATTCAGTGTTGGATTTTTCGATAGCACCCGATGAATCGCAAAAACCACCATCGCCGCCACATACAAAATGGTGAAAATCGGGCTAGGGTGACCGAAAATATAGGTCAGCACCCAACCGGCAATAATCAGCTGCACTGTCATTCGAATACTGGCGATCAATAGCAGTTTAGATTGTTGAATCTGACTTTTTTTCATCACGTACAGCACAATCAGCAGCAACAGGTAAACCAGACTGAAATTCAACAGGTTCATATTGACATCGTTCATTGGCTACTCCTTGCTAATTGCCACAATAGCATCCGCATGCCGTTGCACCAATTGTTGATCGTGACTGATGGCTAATACGGTAATTTGCTGCTGGCGGCAATAGTTTAGCACTGCACTTAATACCGTTTCTGCCAACTGGTTATCCAGTGCGGAAGTCGGCTCGTCCAACATCAATACTTTCGGCTGCAAACTCAGTGCTATCGCTAAAAACACCCGCTGCTGTTCACCGCCAGACAGCACGCCACACTGCGTATCTAAGCCAAAATCCGCATGGCATAAACACAGAAAATCACTCATTTGGGCGTTATCCGGCAGCGGTTTGTCTAAATAATCATAAAAATGTTGGAAGTTTTGTCGAATCGTCTGCGGAAACAGAAATAACCGTTGGTTGAGCAACAGCACTTGTCGCCGCAATTCCAGGGTGTCCCACTGCGCAATATTTTTTGCTTGGTATAAAATTTGACCGCTAGTGGGTGATTCAGTGGCATTAATCAGGCGCAGCAACGTACTTTTGCCACTGCCGCTGGCACCTTGTAAAAAAGTTACTTGCTTGGCAGCAATTTGCACATCGGGATAGTGCAGTAGCTGCTGCGCTTGAAAGGTAAGCTGTTGCAATGTGATAATCGGAGTCATTCGGTATTGCTACATTTGCAAGAGATTAAATAGCGTCAGTATAGGAGCCGTTGTTCAAAAAGTAAACCGCAGCGGTTATTTTCGCAACTTAATCTGTTCAATTTCGTGATTGCCACTTTTCACCAGAATCAAATTGGCACGTTCGCTGCTCGGTAGAATATTTTGCTTTAAATTCAAGCCGTTGATCGTATCCCAAATATGATGTGCGGTGGTTATTGCTTCCTGTTCAGACAAGCGGGAATAGTGGTGGAAATAGGCGTTCGGGTCGCTGAACGCGCCTTGACGGAACGTTAAAAACCGCTTGGTATACCACTCTTTCAGCAGCGCTTCTTTGGCGTCGACAAAAATCGAGAAATCGACAAAATCCGACACAAACAGACGATCAGGATGGGTGCTGTGATTGGCACTGGTTTGCAATACGTTCAAACCCTCTAGGATCAAAATATCCGGTTGGTCAATCACATTGTACTGATCCGGCACAATATCGTAGCTTAAATGTGAATAGATCGGTGCCTTCACACCGCTCTTGCCCGATTTGATATCAGAAATAAAACGAATTAATCGTTGGGTATCATAAGAGACCGGAAAGCCTTTCTTATGCAGTAAATTATCCTGTTGCAGCTTTGCCAGCGGATAGAGAAAGCCATCGGTGGTGATCAGATCCACTTTGCGCTTTTTCGGCCAATGGCTCAGCAACGACTGTAAAATCCGTGCCGAGGTGCTTTTGCCGACAGCGACACTACCAGCGATGCTGATAATATACGGCACTTTCGGTGCTTCGATTTCCAGGAAGCGTTGCAGCACCGTTTGGCGACGCAGATTCTCTTCGATGTAATAGTTGACCAAACGCGTGAGCGGCAAATAGATGGTGCTGACCTCTTCCAGCGACAACTCTTCGTTAAACCCCAACAACGGCTCCAAATCCTGTTGCGTTAACGTCAGCGGTACCGATTTACGCAAAGCCGCCCATTGCTGGCGGTTAAATTCTAAAAACGGCGTAAATTTTTTCTGTTGCGATCCCATGCTCTGCTTCTTTCTCCGACTCGAATGACTGTCAATTGACAATGGGCGATATATTGCACCGATTAACCGCCAGAAGCAATCATCAAATCCGAAATAATCGCATCCCTTTGGCAATTTCGCCACTATCAGCGGATCAATCCCAACGCTTGCAGCCCATTATACAGCCCGTCATCAGCAATATCGTCAGTGACATAATTGGCAACCGCTTTCAACTCCGGATGTCCATTGCCCATCGCCACGCCAAAACCAACTTCACTCAGCATTTCAAGGTCATTCAAGCCATCACCAAACGCCACCGCATTTTCCGGTTTCAGCTTAAAGTGCTCTAGCACTGCATGGATACCACGCGCTTTTGAGCCATCAGCAGCCAGCAAATCAACCGAGAAATCATGCCAGCGCACCACCCGAAAGTTATCGCCCAAAATGCCAGAATCAGCAATCATTTGATCAACGCTCTCATCATAAAAAATCAACATTTGATAGACCGCATGGTGACGAAAATAGTCTTTATCGATAATGTAGCGATCGGTTATCGGTCGAATTGCTTGATCCAAACGTTCAGTCACTTGGTTGACCGCCACATGCTCCTCCGACACAAAAGCATAGTCAATATTATGGTGGGCAAAAAAAGTGACTAAACGTTCAATATCCGCAGTTGCCAGCGGAAAGGTAGCGATCGGCTGTTGCTGGTAGCAATTATATTGTCCATTAATTGTCACAAACAGCTCAATCGGCAAGCTTTGTCGCAGCTCATCAATCTCCTTTGGAAATGAACACAGCGAGCGTCCGGTGGCGATCGCCGGAATAATACCGTTTTGTTTTAAGCGGTTGAGCGCGGTGTGAACCGACGGTGGCAAATGCTGCTGATGCTTTATGTATAAGGTTTCATCGATGTCGAAAAAGACGATTTTGATATTTTCCGGGTCTAGCATGTCAAGTTCCAAACAAATAAAAGGTAACCTCAGTATAAAGGATTTTTTCGATCCGGATCGGAAAAATATCACCGATTTTCCAATTCAAACTGCGGTTGGCTTATGCTGATAGCTGATCAACAACAACGGGGAAATGATGCAAAGGTTTAAAGCGTCACTGAAAACATCAATCGAAGCATGGCTGGATGCCAGTTGTGTTTGCTGCCAACAACAGTTAGCGATTGCACAGCATGGTATTTGCAGCCGTTGCCGCCGAGAAATCAAACGCTTTGCCTATTGTGGCAGCTGTGGCACGGAATTAGCGTTTGATACGTTGCATTGCGGTAAATGCCTGACCGATCCACCGCCATGGCAGCGACTGGTCACCATCAGCCATTTTCAACCACCACTGTCAGATTTGATTCACACCTTTAAATTTCATCGCCAATTTCAACTCGACCGCACTTTAGCACGTTTGCTACTGCTTGCAGTCAAACAAGCACAACGGGCACACGACTTACCGCTGCCGGAGGTGCTGCTGCCGGTGCCATTGCACCCGCTGCGTCAATGGCAGCGTGGCTATAATCAAGCGACGTTGTTGGCAAGATGGCTATCACACTGGCTGCAGATTCCCTGCGATGATCGCCTTCTGCAACGAATCCGCTACACCCGCGCACAGCGTGCGTTAAGCGGCAAACAGCGACGCAACAATCTGAAAAAAGCCTTTGCAATAAATCCGAAAATCAGTGAAATCCATTACCGCTCGGTGGCGATTATCGATGATGTGATCACCACCGGCGCAACCATGGCGGAACTCTGCCGACTGTTGCAAAAGTGCGGTATAACACAAATTCAGGTGTGGTGTTTGTGTCGTACTTAACTACGCGATATGACTAAGTTATATGGCTAAGTACGATCAACCTGCACTGCCGATACTTTAATTTCCACTTTCCAATCTGGATTTGCCAACTTCGCCTCAACACAGGCCCGTGCCGGGCTATGCTGCGGATTCAGCCACTCGTCCCATGCCCGGTTCATCTCACTGTAATCCGACATATCGCGCAGGAAAATTGTCGCTTCCAGCAGATGGTTTTTATCTGAACCGCACTTGGCAAGCCAAACGTCGATCTGTGCCAACACATCACAGGTTTGTTGATAAATATTGGCAGCGCTATTTTCCGGCACCATACCGGCAAGAAAAACAAAGCCGTTAGCGACAGTGGCCTCTGAAAACCGTGGGGTTTGCCCGAAATATTGGATTGTCATCAAATTTGCTCCTGATAAAAATAGGGACTTATCTTAACACAAGTTCTTAAGGAAACCCGAAAAACACAGCGCAGTGAACACAAACAAAGTTGCCACTGACGAAAAACTGGAAAAACTGGAAAAAGATCAGATTAAAGCGTATTATTTTGCCAACTGAATTCCGACAAGATAAGTCAGATATTATCCCTATAACATCAAGGTGAAATATGTATATTCAAATTTCTGATAGCGCACAGGCGCATTTTCGTAAACTGCTTGATCAACAAGAAGAAGGCACCAATATTCGTATTTTCGTGGTCAATCCCGGCACTCAGAATGCCGAGTGTGGCGTGTCTTATTGCCCGCCAAATGCGGTCGAAGCGAGTGATACCGAACTGAAATATGACTTGTTTTCTGCCTTCGTCGATGAAATCAGCTATCCGTTTTTGGAAGCGGCAGAACTGGATTTCGTCACCGACGATATGGGTTCACAGCTGACCTTGAAAGCGCCGAATGCCAAAATGAAAAAAGTAGCGGACGATGCGCCATTAATCGAACGGGTGGATTATGTGATTCAAACCCAAATCAATCCGCAACTGGCAAGCCACGGCGGACGAATTACCCTAATCGAACTGACAGACGATGGCTATGCGGTGCTGCAATTCGGCGGCGGCTGCAACGGCTGTTCAATGGTGGATGTCACCCTGAAAGACGGCATTGAAAAACAACTGCTGGAACAGTTTGCCGGTGAATTGCACGGCGTGCGCGATATCACCGAACACCAACACGGCGAGCATTCGTATTATTAGATTATCGCTACTACGCTCAAATGATTGGCAAAGGTAGTTTATACAACAAAGTAGGGGCGGATTATATATCCGCCCGCTTGCGAAATGTGGTATAAGCATTTAATCAATAAAGGAAAAATGCAAAGTGCGGTTCGGGCGGATATATAATCCGCCCCTACTTTCCCTCATCAAATATCTTTGTCAATATACTGAGCGGTTTAATTAAACCGCTCTTTTGCATTGTTACCCAAGAGATTTCATTATGCTAAACCAAATCATCAGCCAAACCATTGCACAAGAACTGAATGTGCAGTCGAAACAAATCCTTGCCGCCATCGGTCTGGTAGACGAAGGCAACACGATTCCGTTTATCGCCCGCTACCGTAAAGAGGTGACCGGCGGTTTGGACGACACCCAATTGCGCCATTTTGAAACTCGTTTACTGTATCTACGTGAACTGGACGAGCGCCGTCAAACCATTTTGAAATCGATAGCCGATCAGGGCAAGCTCAGCGCTGAGCTACAAGCCAAAATCGAAAACTGCCAAAGCAAAACCGAACTGGAAGACCTCTATCTGCCGTATAAACCCAAACGCCGCACCAAAGGGCAAATTGCAATTGAAGCCGGTTTGGAACCACTGGCCGACAGCCTGTGGCAAGATCCGCAGCAAGTGCCAGAACAAGCTGCTGAGCAATTTGTTGATGCGGAAAAAGGCGTGGCTGATGTCAAAGCCGCACTGGACGGCGCGCGCTATATTTTGATGGAGCGTTTTGCCGAGGATGCAGAATTATTGGCAAAAGTACGTACTTATTTGCAGAAAAATGCCGTATTAGTGGCGAAAGTGATCGATGGTAAACAAACCGAAGGCGCAAAATTTCAGGATTATTTCGAGCACCAGGAGCGTCTGGCAACCGTGCCGTCACACCGCGCATTGGCGATGCTGCGCGGACGTAACGAAGGGGTTTTGCAACTGAGTCTGAATGCCGATCCCGATCAAGACGACAGCGTACGCCAAAGCTATTGCGAAGAGATTATCCGCCAGCACTTAGATGTAAATTTCAATCAGCAAGCGGCAGACAGTTGGCGCCAGCAAGTGATCAGCTGGACTTGGCGGATTAAGATTTCGCTGCATTTGGAAACCGAGCTGATGGCGGCGTTACGTGAACAAGCTGAAAGCGAAGCGATTGAAGTGTTTGCCCGCAACCTGACCGCACTTTTGATGGCAGCACCGGCAGGCGCAAAAAACACCATGGGGCTGGATCCCGGTTTGCGCACTGGTGTGAAAGTGGCGGTGGTGGATAACACCGGCAAACTACTGGCTACCGACACAATTTACCCACACACCGGACAAATGGATAAAGCGATGGTGAGTGTTTACCAATTAGGTAAAAAATACAACGTCGGCTTGATTGCCATCGGCAACGGCACCGCCTCACGCGAAACCGAACGTTTTGTGGCGGATATTTTGGCAAAATCACACGATTGGCAGGCACAAAAAGTGGTGGTCAGCGAAGCCGGAGCATCGGTGTATTCCGCTTCCGAACTGGCGGCGCAAGAGTTTCCACAGCTAGACGTTTCGTTGCGTGGCGCTGTTTCGATTGCCCGTCGCTTGCAAGATCCACTCGCCGAGCTGGTGAAAATCGACCCGAAAGCGATCGGCGTCGGACAGTATCAGCACGACGTCAATCAAAGCCAACTGGCACGCAAATTGGACGCCGTGGTTGAGGACTGCGTGAATGCCGTCGGAGTGGATCTCAACACCGCTTCTGCCCCGCTGTTGGCACGGGTTGCCGGCATGAGCGCTACGCTGGCGCAAAATATCGTCAATTACCGTGATGAAAACGGGCGTTTCGACAGCCGTGAACAACTGAAAAAAGTCAGCCGTTTAGGGCCAAAAGCCTTTGAACAATGTGCCGGATTTATGCGGATTAGCAACGGCAAAAATCCGTTGGATGCCTCCAGTGTACACCCGGAAGCCTATCCGGTGGTGGAAAAAATTCTGCAGGCTACCGCTTACACTATTCAGGATCTGATCGGCAATTCAAATGCGGTCAGCGCACTGAATCCTGCACAATTTACCGATGAGCGTTTCGGCTTGCCGACGGTACGCGATATTTTCAACGAACTGGAAAAACCAGGGCGTGATCCGCGTGGAGAATTCAAAACCGCCACCTTTATGGATGGCGTAGAAACGATCACCGATTTATCGCCAGGTATGATCTTAGAAGGCACCGTGACTAACGTCACCAACTTTGGCGCCTTTGTCGATATCGGTGTTCATCAGGACGGTTTGGTGCATATTTCTTCGTTGTCGAATAAATTTGTTGAAAATCCGCACGATGTAGTCAAAACCGGTGATGTGGTGAAAGTCAAAGTGATGGAAGTGGATATTGCGCGCAAACGCATTGCTTTAAGCTGCCGTTTAGACGAACAACCACAGGATAAAAACAGCTCAAACCGTGGCAGTGAACAGCACAAAAGTGCGGTCAATTCGCCGACAAATCCAAAAAACCATAGCCGCCGTCATGCGCCGCTTGGTAATAATGCCTTTGCCGACGCCTTAAAAAACTGGAAAAAATAGCCGTATCAAAACCGTCCGAGATCAAAAACGGACGGTTTTTTTGACTATTATGGAGCAAATATTCGCCTAATTCCAAAATGAATGTGATTTCCCTCTCAATTTTCATAATCGAAAATTCAAAGTCCGAATGAAGCTGTTACAATGTGCGAGAAGATACATATTTTGTCATGTATCCCAATATGATTAATTCAATAATAATTCTTATAAAATAAGAAGAGGTGTTCTATGATTGGTTTTTTTAAACCGGCGGCACATAAGCCGTTATTACCTCAAGAGAAAATCGACCCAACTTATACTCGGCTGCGTTGGCAGGTGTTTATGGGCATTTTCTTTGGTTATGCAGCATACTATTTTACCCGCAGTAATTTCGATTTAGCACAAAAAGGTTTGATCGAAGCCGGACTTTATACCAAAACACAACTGGGGATTATCGGGATTGCACCGGGTTTGGCGTACGGACTGTCTAAATTCTTTATGGCAGCGATTTCCGACCGTTCCAACCCGAAAATGTTTATGCCGTTCGGTTTAGCACTTTCCGGAATGTGTATGACCCTGATGGGCTTGGTGCCTTGGGCAACCTCCGGCATTTTAATCATGTTCGTCCTGCTATTTATCAACGGTTGGTTCCAAGGTATGGGATGGCCGCCGAGCGGGCGCAGCATGGTGCACTGGTGGTCGAAAAAAGAGCGTGGTACTATCGTGTCGATCTGGAACACGGCGCACAATCTCGGCGGTATGATGCCGGCGGTATTGGTCGGTTTAGCCAGTGTGATTTACGCTGCAAACCACCCAGAAGTCACCAAAGTCACCTTCGGTCACGTTTGGCAAGAAGCCTTGTATTATCCGGGTATTGCGGCAATGATCGCTTCGGTTATCATCTATTTTGCGTTGAAAGATACCCCTCAATCCTGCGGTTTGCCGCCGATTGAAGAGTATAAAAATGACTATCCGGAAGATTACAACGAAAAAACCTACGAACATGAACTGAATACCCGTGATATTTTCGTCACTTACGTGTTGAAAAACCGCTTGTTGTGGTACATCGCCATCGCTAACGTGTTCGTTTATCTAATCCGTTACGGTATTTTGAAATGGTCTCCGGTCTATTTGGGCGAAGTAAAACACTTCGATATCAAAGCCACCGCTTCCGCCTATGCTATTTATGAATTTGCTGCGATTCCAGGCACGTTGTTGTGCGGTTGGATGTCGGACAAAGTATTTAAAGGCAGACGCGGTCTGACCGGCTTTATCTTTATGGTGATGGTCACCATCGCCGTGGTGGTATTCTGGATGAACCCGGCGACACCTGAAGCGGAGCTGGCGCACTATGCTGCTTTGCCTTGGTATCAAAACCCGTATCAATTGACTGACTTTATCATGATGACCATCATCGGTTTCCTGATTTACGGTCCAGTAATGTTAATCGGCTTGCACGCCTTAGAGTTAGCGCCGAAAAAAGCGGCAGGAACGGCGGCGGGCTTCACCGGTTTATTCGGTTATTTGGGCGGTACAGTAGCAGCCAGTGCGGTGATCGGCTGGGCTGCAGACACCTACGGTTGGAACGGTGGTTTCTATATCATGATCGGTGGATCGGCACTGGCTTGTGTGCTGATGTTGATCACCATGGTGGAAGAAGCCAAACATAAAGCCAGAATTGCAGAAGAAGATCGCTTGATCAAATAATGCAACTTAATAGTGGAAAGGCGAACATTGTTTCGTCTTTCTTTTTACTTAAATTCTGCGATATTATTAAAAATAAGGAAAATGTTATGAAATTAAAAACCTTAGCTATCGTACTGGCAGCGTCAACCGCACTTGCCGCCTGTGTTAGCGGTAATCAGCACGCTAGCAACCTGAGCAATCAAGAAAAATTGGTGATCGCCCATCGTGGTGCCAGCGGTTATTTGCCGGAACACACGCTAGAATCCAAAGCGTTAGCATTCGGACAGAAAGCCGACTATTTAGAGCAAGATTTAGCGATGACCAAAGACAATCGCTTAGTGGTGATTCACGATCACTTTCTGGACGGCTTAACCGATGTTGCAAAAAAATTCCCGAAACGTGCGCGCAAAGACGGACGTTACTATGTGGCAGATTTCACCTTGAAAGAGATTCAGACGCTGGAAATGACCGAAAACTTTAAAGTCGAAGACGGCAAACAAGTGCAGGTGTATCCGGGGCGCTTCCCAATGTGGAAATCGCATTTCACCATTCACACTTTTGAAGATGAAATCGAATTTATTCAAGGGCTGGAAAAGTCCAGCGGCAAAAAAATCGGGATTTACCCTGAAATCAAAGCCCCTTGGCTGCACCACCAAGAAGGCAAAGACATTGCGTTGGAAACCTTGAAAGTGCTGAAAAAATACGGTTACACCAACAAAGACTCTGCGGTTTATCTGCAAACCTTCGATTTCAACGAACTCAAACGCATCAAAACCGAATTACTGCCAAAACTGGGCATGGACATCAAATTAGTTCAATTGGTGGCTTATACCGACTGGCATGAAACCGAAGAGAAAGATGCCAAAGGTAAATGGGTGAATTACGACTACGACTGGATGTTCAAACCGGGTGCGATGGCTGAAGTCGCCAAATATGCCGACGGGGTCGGACCGGGCTGGTATATGTTAATTGATGACAAAAAATCGACAGCAGGCAACATTCAATACACCGACATGGTCGCTGATATCGCCGCCAACAAACTGGAATTACACCCGTACACGGTGCGCAACGACGCTCTGCCGCCGTTTTTCAGCAACATCGACCAAATGTTCGATGCGTTATTAAATAAATCCGGCGCCACCGGTGTCTTCACTGACTTTCCGGATATGGCAGTCAAATTCTTGGGTAAAGATAAGCAATAACCACGCTTGATACCTAAAGTGCGGTCAGACTGAAAAGCTGACCGCACTTTTTTGTCACCTTTAAAACCAGGCATAGTAGACAAAAAG
>VDHG01000003.1 GCA_006228005.1 Testudinibacter crocodili | reverse complement strand
GAGACCGCAACAAACTGCCCTAAATGGTTGCGGATAACTTTATAAATTTTGTTCATAATGACCTCTACATACTTTCACTGTTTCACAATGATGGATAGTGTTCTGATCAGCCTTCACGGCGGCTGATCACATTGATTTCAACCCGACGGTTTGGCTGCAAGCAGGCTTTCAGCGCCTCCGTCACCTGATTGCCGTTGCAATGCACTTGCGGTTGCGACTCGCCACGACCTTCGCTGACAAAGCGGATCACTTCGGTATTAATCCCTTGTTGTTGCAGTAGTTGACGCAGTAGCTTAACAACAGTGTCAGCACGCCGTTGCGACAGCCGCTGATTGGCTTGATCGCTGCCGATGCGGTCGGTATGTCCGACCACCGTGATTTGTTCAATCGCACTTTTCGACAAAGACTGTGCCAACTGTTGCAGCTGCACCCTGCCTTGCGGCAAGAGATCTTGAGTTTGGTAACGTCCGAAGCGGAACAAGGCATCGGCAGACAGCGGGTGACGGTTGTTTTGGGTTTGGCAGCTCGCAATCTGTTGCTCGGCTTGTGCCAAGTAGTCATCTGCCTGTTTTAAGAAATGGATGCCGTGTTTTTGGTAGTTGCCGTAGCCTTCACGGTACTCATATTCGGCACCCAGCAGCGCAGCATCAGCACAAGCCAACGCTTGTGGCGCACAGACAGTGCCACGTTGTTGTGCCAGCTGCTGTAGTTTTTGCCATTGGGTGAAAGGACGGCGCGGATAGCCCGGCGACGGCCCGGAGATCAAAGCGACCCCTTGCTTGGCTTGTGCCGCTTGCAAATTGTGCACCGCACTTTGTGCCAAATGTTCGGTGATGCCGGTGGTACGGACTTCGCGGTAGGTCCAGTGCGCCAATTCAATCTGGCACTGGGCTTTCAAATAGGCGAAATTATGTTGCAGGGCTTGGTCGGCATTCGCCGCCTGAATCTGCTGATCCAACTTTTGTAGTTGTTTGTCGGTGATATAATCTGGCTGCCAGCCGTATTGCACCGGCGCAATCGGCACGCCGTCATAGAGTGGCGATGCAGAAAATGCGGGGGAAGACGCCAGAAAAAGGGTAAAAAAAACAGCAGTTGTGACTTGACAACCGAGCTTAGTTAGGCAGGTTTGTTTGTTTGTTTGTT